>NZ_CFHTCS010000323.1:0-4860 GCF_984369615.1 Martelella sp.
GTGAAACTGGAAATTCGGTGAGATAAAAACGTGTTTGAAATGCCAGCTGGATTTTACGATTATCCAGAGGAAGATGCAGAATGTTGTGCCATACTTGAAGTTTCTAAATTGGATGAGGTTGTTGATGGTCATGAAGGAGCGCGCCGCCAAGGTGGCGGCTCCCGGCGGGCGCTGACATGGGGCAGGAGCCGCGCCTTTCCCCGCAACAGACCGAAGATGTCCGGCTTGGCGAGCTCAACAATTCGCTTGGCTTTCTGGTGCGCGTCGCGCAGGTGCGCGTCTATGATCAGTTCTATGAGCGCTTCGGCGCCGACGACCTGCGTCCGGGCGAGTTTTCCATGCTCTGGGTCATGCATCTCAACCCCGGCATCAAGCAGGGCATACTGGCGCAGACGCTGAGGATCAAGCCTGCCCATATGACGAAGGCGGTGCGGCGTCTGGAGGACCAGGGCCTGATCGAACGGGAGATCCCCGATCACGACCGTCGATCGGTGCTGCTTCGGCTGACCGGGAAGGGCGAGGGGTTCGTCGCGGCCAACAAGCGCAATTTCTTCGGCGAGAACGCCTATAACACGCATGGCCTGAGCGCGGAGGAGGCGGAAACGCTCGCGCATCTGCTCAAGCGGTATGTCGGGCTGGAGACGGAGGAGCGCATATGAATTTCGACGATCTGGTCGCCTTTGACGTCCATGTCCACGCCGAGGAGCCCTGCTGCACCCATCGCGATGACGGCTATATGGAATTCCAGGCCGGCATGGCCAGTTATTTCAGAAACCCGGCAGGCCGCGACGGCATGCTGCCCACCGTCGAGGAGACCGCAGCCTATTTCCGCGAACGGAAGATCGGCTGCATCATTTTTCCCGTCGATGCCGAACGCGAGACCGGCTTTCGCCGCTACTCCAATTATGAGGTGGCGGAGATCGCGGCAAGGAACAGCGATATCATGGTCCCCTTCGCCTCCATCGACCCGGCCAAGGGCAAGCTCGGGGTCCGGGAAGCGAGGAGCCTGATGCGCGACCACGGCGTGCGCGGCTTCAAGTTCCACCCGACCTTTCAGGGGTTTTACCCGAATGATCGGGCCGCCTACGGGCTCTATGAGGCGATCGAGGAGGAAGGCGGCATCGCCCTGTTTCACACCGGCCAGACCGGCGTCGGATCCGGCATGCATGGCGGCATGGGCATGCGGCTGAAATATTCAAATCCGATGTATCTCGACGACGTGGCTGTGGACTTCCCCGACCTGAAGATCATCGCCGCCCATCCGTCCTTCCCCTGGCAGGAAGAGGCGCTCGCCGTCGCCCAGCACAAGCCCAATGTCTATATCGACCTGTCGGGCTGGAGCCCGAAATATTTTCCGCCGATCCTGGTGAAATACGCCAATTCTCTGCTGAAGCACAAATTGCTGTTCGGCTCCGATTGGCCCGCCATCACGCCGGATCGCTGGCTCGTCGATTTTGAAAAGATCGACATCAAGGAAGAGGTTCGCCCGCTGCTTCTGAAGGAGAATGCGAGGAAGCTTCTGGCGATGTAACTGACCTGACGAAACGTGGCATTCGGATTTTTTGGGAGGAGAATTCATGAATCGCATACACACATTCGCTGCACTGGCCGCCGTCGCGATGATGGCCGCCGGAACAGCCGCGTCGGCGCGCGAACTGCGTCTTGCGCCGGGAGGGCCGCCGGCGCATCCGGCCTATTACATGTATGAGCATTTCGCCGAAAACATCGCCGAAAACTCGGGCGGCGCCATGACCGGGCTGATCCTCGGACCGGAAGTCGTGTCTCTGCCGCAGATGAAGGATGCGCTGCAGACCGGGCTCGTGGATGCGGGCAATGTCCTGCCGCTTTACTTTCCGGCGGACATGGAAGTGACCGGCATTGCCGGCGACCTGGCGCTGATTGGCCGCAACCCGCACGCCATGGCCATGGCCATGACCGAGTACGGCATGACCTGCGAGCCCTGCCAGGAGGAGTTCAAGAAACTCGGCATGGTTTTCCTCGGCGCCGGTTCGTCAAATGTCTACAACCTGATCACCACCAGGCCCGTGCGCACCGCCGATGACCTGAAGGGCATGCGTCTGCGCACCGGCGGCGCGCCCTATTCGCGCTGGGCCGAGCATTTCGGCGCAACCCCGGTCAATATCGGCGTCGGCGAAACCTTCGAGGCGATGAGCCAGGGCACGATCGACGGCACCATGGCCTCGACCGTCGATCTTCTGTCATTCCGGCTGATCGATATTGCCAAGGATGTCACCATCGTCCCGATCGGCACCTATCACGTGACGTCGAACTTCACGGCCGGGCTCAACACCTGGCGCTCGCTTTCCACCAAGGAGCGCGAGGAGATCGGCATGGCCGCCGCCCGCGCCAATTTCGACCTGACCGACCGCTGGGCCTTCCAGCTGCCGTCGGCGGCGAATGAGGCCCTGGCGAAAACCGATATCGAGGTGATCGAGCCGGATCCGGCCTTCCTTGAAGCCTCGGAAGCCTTTGCCGCCGAGGATGTGGCCGCCCGCACCGCGCTTTCGGGCGAGGAAGCCGTCTACTTCACCGAACTGGTGGAAAAATGGACGGCGGTCGTCGAAGAAGTCGGCAACGATCCCGACGCTCTGGCCAGGCGCATGATCGACGACGTCTGGAGCAAGATCGACTTTTCGACCTACGGCATGTGATGCCTGAACAGGAGCGCGGCGGCCGGAAAGGCCGTCGCGCTTCGTGGACGACGATGTTCTTCGTCGGCCTTCCTTTTTGCTCTGGAGCCCTTTGATGACCGCACTCGTTCGGCTCGCCGCCGTGGTCGCGCGTATCCTGGCATTCATCGGCGCCGCAGGCGTCGTGATGATGATGGTGCACATCAGTCTCGATGTGGCGCTGCGCAACCTGTTCCGCATCTCGATCCCGGTGACGACCGAGATGGTCGCGCGCTACTACATGGTCGCCACCGCCTTCCTGCCGCTGTCCTGGCTCGAACTGCGTCGCGAGATGGTGTCCGTCGAACTCTTCGATTTCGCGCTCACCCGACCGGTCCGCCGGGTTTCCGACGCGCTGGTCTGTCTTTTGTCGGCGGTCGTCTATGCGAGCCTTTCCTGGGCCACCTGGAATTCGGCGCTGTCCAATTTCCGCTCCGGCACCTATGTGGAGCTGGCCTCGATGAAGATGCCCGTCTGGCACAGCTATTTCCTGCCCTCGGCCGGTTTTGCCATCGCCGCGCTGACCTGCCTGCTTCTGACCTTCCAGGATCTTCATCCCGCCCCATCGGAGGAAACCGCATGAATCCCGAGGTCGGATTTGTCGGCATCGCCGTCCTGATCGTCCTGCTTCTGCTGCGTGTCCCGGTGGCCATGGCGTTGATCGCCGTCTCGTTCGGCGGCATCACCGCGCTTCTCGGCGTCACGCCGGCCTTCGGCATCCTGTCGAACACGCCCTATTCCTTTGTCGCCAGCTGGACCATGTCGGCGGTGCCGATGTTCCTGCTGATGGGCTTCGTCGCGTTTCATTCCGGGCTCACCGGCGGGCTCTTCGCCGCCGCCAAGGTTGTGCTGCGCCGCCTGCCGGGCGGCCTCGCGGTCTCGTCCATCTTTGCTTGTTCCGGCTTTGCCGCCGTCTCCGGTTCGTCGCTTGCCTGCGCCGCGGCCATGGGCCGGATCGCCATTCCGGAAATGGTCGCTGCCGGCTATCGTCCCTCGATCGCGGCCGGATCGATCGCCGCCGGCGGCACGATCGGCGCGCTGATCCCGCCGTCGATCCTCATGATCATCTATGGCGTCTTCGCCGAAACCTCGGTCACCCAGGTCTTCATCGGCGGCATCGGCATCGGCGTCATCACCGCCATCGGCTATTGTCTCGTCATCATCGGCATCAGCCTCGTGCGGCCCGACCTCGTTCCCTCGCGCGATACCTCACCCGTCAATGCCGAAGGCCGCGCCGCCATCCTTCAGGTGATCCCGATCACCGTGCTTGTGCTTTTGATCTTCGGCGGCATGTTCTCGGGGTTTTTCACCGCGACGGAAGCCGGCGCTGTAGGCGCGCTCGGCACCATTTTGCTTGCCGCCGCCACCGGGCGGCTGACGAAGCGGAACATCACCCACTCCCTCATCGATACCGTGACCTCGACCGGGGCGCTGTTCATCATCGGGGTGGGGGCTGCGATGTTCACCCGCTTTCTCGGAATTTCAGGGCTGTCGCACTTCCTCTCGTCCTTCGTTGCCGACGCGGATCTCGGCTATTTCAAGCTGATGCTGATCATCGTGCTGATCTACCTGGCGCTCGGCACTTTCATGGAACCGTTCGGCGCCATGCTGACGACGCTGCCGATCTTCCTGCCGATCCTCAGGGCCGAGGACATCAGCCTCGTCTGGTTCGGCGTCGTCGTGGTGAAGATGCTGGAAATCGGCATGATCACGCCGCCGGTCGGCATGAATGTCTTCGTCATCAAGAATGTGGCGGGCAAATATGTCACGATCGCACAGGTCTTCGCCGGCGTCCTGCCCTTCATCATCATGGATCTCTTCGTGATCGCGCTGGTGATCGCCGCGCCCTCGGTGGTGATGTTCCTGCCGGATCTCCTGAAGTGAGCGGCAGGCTACGCCGGACCGGGCACGCTGCGGAAATCATTGCCCGCGGCCTGTTCCAGCGCGGCGACAAACAGGCGTTGCTCTGCGGACGGGGCGACGCTGGTGCGCATGGAAACGCCGACCGGCCCGCCGAGCAGGTCGTCATCAATGGCCAGCGTCGCCAGCTTGCCGTTTTCAAGCTCGTCGCGCACAACGCCCTCGGAGATGAACCAGACCGTGTCGGACTGAAGCACGACCCGCCGTCCGAAGGCGAGGGCCACGCTCTCGAAGGCGGGTTCCGGCTGGG
>NZ_CFHTCS010000324.1:0-4820 GCF_984369615.1 Martelella sp.
ATCCGCGGTCGTGCGTCTTGCCGTTTCCCGCGGCATGCATGTCGTCAATCTGGATGCGCTGACCTATGCGGCCTGCCTCGATAATGTCGCGAGTGTCGCCGAAAGCCCGCTCTATGCGTTCGAGCATGCCGATATCCGCGACCGCGCTGCGCTCGACAGGGTTTTCGAAACGCATGCGCCGGATGCGGTGATGCATCTTGCCGCCGAAAGCCATGTCGACCGCTCGATCGACGGGCCGGGCGATTTCATCGAGACAAATATCAACGGCACGTACAACATGCTGGAGGCCGCACGCAGCTACTGGACCGGCAAGGGTCGGCCTGAGGGCTTCCGCTTCCATCACATCTCCACCGACGAGGTGTTCGGCTCGCTCGGCCCGACGGGCATGTTCACCGAGACGACGCCCTACGACCCGCGTTCGCCGTACTCCGCCTCGAAGGCCGCCTCCGATCACCTCGTGCGCGCCTGGCACGAGACCTACGGCCTGCCGGTTCTTGTCACCAACTGTTCCAACAATTACGGCCCTTATCATTTTCCCGAAAAGCTGATTCCGGTTGTGATCCTCAATGCGCTCGCCGGCAAGCCGATCCCGGTCTATGGCAAGGGCGAGAACATCCGCGACTGGCTGTTTGTCGAAGATCATGCCGAAGCGCTTCTTACGGTCGTCGAAAAGGGAAAGCCCGGACGCAGTTATAATATTGGCGGCGAGAACGAGCGCACCAATCTCGATCTGGTCAGGACGATCTGCGCGCTTCTGGACGGGAAGCGTCCGCTTGCGCACGGTTCCTACGCGGACCAGATCACCTTCGTGGCCGACCGTCCCGGCCATGACCTTCGCTATGCCATCGATCCGAGCCGTATCACCGCAGAGCTTGGCTGGCGGCCTTCCGTGACGGTCGAGGAAGGGCTTGAGAAGACGGTGCAGTGGTATCTCGACAATGAAGACTGGTGGCGCGCCCTGCAAAGCCGCAAGGGCGTCGGCACGAGACTGGGAGTGAAGGCATGATCCTCGTTTTCGGCAGTACCGGCCAGGTCGCGCGCGAATTGCGGGCCATTCTGCCCGACGCCCGTTTCCTCGCGCGCGCGGAGGCGGATCTCGCCGATCCGGCAGCTTGCGGGGAGGCGATCAGGCGCCTTGGCCCGGCGGCGGTCATCAATGCCGCCGCCTATACGGCCGTCGACAAGGCGGAAAGCGAAGAAGAGGTCGCGCTCAGGATCAATGGCGCAGCACCCGGCGCGATGGCGCGCGCCTGCGCGGAACTGGGCATTCCGCTGGTCCATATCTCCACCGATTACGTCTTTGACGGAACGGGGGAGACGCCGTTTGCGACCGACCGGCAACCGGCGCCGCTTAGCGCCTATGGCCGGACAAAGCTTGCCGGCGAACGCGCCATCGCCGAAGCCGGACCTTCCCATGCGATCCTGCGCACAAGCTGGGTGTTTTCCGCCCATGGCAGCAATTTCCTGAAGACCATGCTGCGCCTCGCCGAGACCCGCGATACGCTCAACGTGGTCAGCGACCAGGTCGGTGGGCCGACGTCTGCGAAAGCGATTGCCGCAGCCTGCAAGACGATTGCCGGGCAATTGACTACCGAGCCGGAGAAATCGGGCATCTACCATTTCTCCGGCGCGCCGGATGTCAGCTGGGCCGAATTCGCGCGCGCGATCTTCACGGCCGCCGGCAAGGCCGTTGCCGTCAACGACATTCCGACATCCGATTATCCGACGCCCGCCGCCCGCCCGCTGAATTCCCGTCTCGACTGCGCGACCCTGTCGGCCTTCGGCCTGCGGCGGCCGGACTGGAACGAGGACATGAACGCCGTTCTGGAAACGTTCGGAGCAAAGCGATGAACCAACGCAAAGGCATTATTCTCGCCGGCGGCTCCGGCACGCGGCTCTATCCGCTGACACTGGCGATTCCCAAGCAGCTCATGCCGGTCTACGACAAGCCGATGATCTACTATCCGCTCTCCGTTCTGATGCTGAGCGGCATTCGCGAGATCGCGGTCATCACCACGCCGGGCGATCAGGAGCAGTTCCGCCGGCTGCTGGGCGACGGCAGTCAGTGGGGGCTTTCTTTGACCTACATCGCTCAACCCTCGCCCGACGGGCTTGCCCAGGCCTATATTCTGGCCGAGGATTTCCTTGCCGGCGCGCCGTCCGCCATGGTGCTCGGCGACAACATCTATTTCGGTCATGGCCTTCCGGATATCCTGAAAAGCGCCGATGCCAAGGTGAAGGGCGGAACGGTCTTCGGCTACTACGTCGCCGATCCCGAGCGCTACGGCGTCGTCGCGTTCGACAAGACCGGCAGCGTCAGGGAGATCATCGAGAAACCGGACGTGGCGCCGTCGAACTATGCGGTGACCGGGCTTTATTTCCTTGATGGCGAAGCCCCCGCGCGCGCGCGTTCGGTAAAGCCCTCGCCCCGCGGCGAACTCGAGATCGTCACGCTTCTGGAAAGCTATCTTCACGACGGAACGCTGAGCGTCGAGCGCATGGGCCGCGGCTATGCCTGGCTCGATACGGGAACCCATTCGAGCCTGCTCGACGCCGGCAATTTTGTCCGCACGCTTTCGGTTCGGCAGGGCATGCAGTCCGGATGTCCGGAGGAGATCGCCTATCGCCAGGGCTGGATCGATGACGAAATGCTGGAAAAGCACGCGGAACGCTTCAGAAAGACGGATTACGGCGCCTATCTCTCCAGCCTTCTGAACGCCGCGCCTGACCGTCCGGTGGGGTGAATGCGGGAGATTTTTCGTCGCATACCGGACCTTGCCTGATACGAATACCGGCGGAAAGCACGGCCCGCCGGGACACATGGCGGCGCCAGCCGGCATGTACCGCCCATGCCGTCACGGGTGAAAGAGGCCCCCTGTCCGTCATTGCCGCCACGCCGGCAGGATGCTAGGGTCAGGATATATTTAATTCTCTTTTTCTCAGGATTTCAGTTTGGGCTTTGTCAGGTCTCTGTTCGGCATTTGCGCCGTTCTTGCGCTCATCCTGGGTGCTCTGCCTTTTCTTTCGCATGCATGGCCATTCGTCTTTCTCGGCGGCATGCGCGTGCACATCGTCATCGCGGCGGCTATCTTCTCCCTCGCCTTTCTCGCTCTTGTCCGCTCCCCATGGGGCGCGCTTCCGCTGGCGGCCGCCCTTTGTCTGGCGGCCTGGGTCGGCTGGCTGCATTACGGCATCGTGCAGCCCGAGCGTGACGACGGTCAGCGCTATGCCACGCTGAAGCTCATCGAATTCAACATGCTCTACAGCAACAGGAACGGGGCTGCCATCGCCGACTGGCTTGAAGCCCAGAACGCGGATATCGTCTACGCGCTGGAATCGAACCCGATCTGGCGTCACCTGGATGCGCTTTCCGAAACCTATCCCTATTGCGCCGGCTGCACGCGCGACGGGCGCAGCGACGATCTGATTGTGCTTTCCAAGTTTCCGCTGCAGGACGTGAGCATAATGTCGCTTGGCAAGGTCGCGTCCAACCGTTTCATCCGTTCAAGGATCGAGGTTGAGGGCAGCACGGTCACGCTTGTGGCGATGCATCTGACCAAGCCCTATTTCGACAACTTCCAGCAAGAGGAACTGATGCAGGCGCGGCGGTTTCTCAGAGCGGCCGAGGGGCCGGTTATTCTCGGCGGAGACTTCAATTCATCGCTGATTTCTCCTGATATCAGGGCTTTCATCGAGGCGCTCGGTCTGCGCTCCCACGCGCATGAGCCGCGTACATGGCCGGCCGGCGCCCCTTCGATCGGTCTGCCGATCGACCATATCCTGGTCAGGCCGCCGGCCCATATCGACACGCTTACCCGCATGAAGGACAGTCTCGGCTCCAATCATTTTGGATTGATCGCCGAGATTTCTATCCCTGTCGGGCCGCTCGCCGAAACCGGCGGGGCCAAGGCCGGCAATCCCTGATTGCCCGCAACAGGTTCGAGCCTGAAACTTTCAATTATCAGCTTCGTGTTTGCGCTGTCAGGAAGTGTGGCTTTCTGGCAAGCTGGTTCCGGTGCTGTTTAAAAGGGGCAGGGGGCCCGACAACAATGAAAGCAGTAGGTCGATTTCTGGGGTGCGCATTGATGGTTCTTTCCGCCGCGGGAATATCCCCTGCGATGGCGGAGGAACCGACGGACGAGAATTTCTGTGACTGGTACTCCGCCTTTTCGGCGGCAATCGCTCATGAGGCGATCATGAAGAATCCGGATTGTCTCGACTTCGGGCGCGGCGTCCATGATAACAAGGACATGCATTTTTCCTGGTGCATGCGCAACACCAAGGACACGGTGACCGGCGCCGGCCGGCATATCGCTGAGCTTGCCGAGCAGTGCAGCGCGCCGTCAAACCCGCGCCCGGCGCAAAACAACCCGGATGCGTTTGCCGCGAAGGTGGCGGCCGGCGGCCAGACATGGATGGTCGAGCGTTTGATCCCCGGCGTCTGCTACGCCGAACTGACCGACAATTCGAAACAGGATTATTTCGGCCGCATGATCCGGTTCGAGTTCTCCGACGGGCAGTATCGTCTGGTTTCCGATTTCACCGGCGTCGAAGGCGTGCACAATGTTCTCGTGGACGGGCGTGGCTTCCGCACGAATTTCGAACAGTTTTCCGATGCCGTCACGGCTCCGGTGGGACAGGATTTCATTGCGGCCGTCAAGGGCGGCAACCGCTTGAACCTGAATTTCGAGCCGGACGGGCCGGAATATTCGCTTGCGGGTTCCGCCGCCGCGCTCGACATGATGCTCGATTGCGCCAGCGGTCGGCAAGCCGCCGCGCGTGAGGCGGCGGCGCAAACGGCGACCCAGCCCGCCTCGCCG
>NZ_CFHTCS010000325.1:0-4820 GCF_984369615.1 Martelella sp.
CGCGCGGCCTCGTCGAGCTCCTTCAGCGACTGGTCGTAGAGCTTGTGCTCCAGGCCGGGCGTGTCGGCGATCATCCGCTCGATCGCGGCGCGGGGAAAGGCGCAGATTTCCGTCGCCGTCGCCGCTTCCGCCGTCAGCGAGCTTTCGCGGGAAAACGGCCGGCCGAGAAAATCGGGGGCGAACTGCAGGCCGACGATCTGCTGGCGACCGTCCGCCATCATCTTGGAGAGCTTGACCACGCCGCGCAGGATATTGGAGTAGCTGTTGACGTTCTCGCCCTGGCCGACGACCTCCGTACCGGGATCGATCGTCCGCTTCGAGGACTGCTTGTTGAGCGCAGCCAGCTGTGAACCGTTGAGGACCGAGCAAATGCCGCCGTGGCGCGCCTCGCAGGCCCGGCAGACCTGCGGTATGACGTCATCGTCGCTTGCGAAATGCGGCTTTTCATCCATGGTTTCACCAAATTGCAGCCTTCTCACAAGGGCTGCCGTTAATTCCTGATCCGTCTAGACGCCCTTTGCCCGGCGTGCAACCATTTAGCGGACGGCGCGGACGGATGACATCTTCATTCCTTGATTAAAGTCAAAGCCGGGGTGAGCGCAAGACGATAACGACAATCTGGTCCCGCATGAGCAAGGGTTTTTCGCCATGACATCCAGCCGGCAGTTGCTGAAGACGTTCTCGCGCCCCGTTCCGCGCTATACGAGCTATCCGACGGCGCCGCATTTTCACGGCGGAATTTCGGGAGCGGATGTCAGTTCCTGGGTGAGGGCGCTTTCCCGGGAAGACAAGCTGTCGCTCTACGTCCATATTCCCTATTGCGACCGGCTCTGTTGGTTCTGCGCCTGTCACACGAAGCATACGCTGCGCTACGAGCCGATCACTGCCTATCTGGAAAGTCTCCGCCACGAAATCAAGAGCGTTGGCGCAATGGTCCCGTCCGGCGTCAGGGTTACCGCCCTGCATTGGGGCGGCGGATCGCCGACGATGCTGACGCCGGACGACATGCGCCGGCTGATGGGATGGTTGCGGGAGTCCTTCGACTTTGCCCAGGACGCGGAGATCAGCGTCGAGATGGATCCGAACGACCTTGACGAGGCGCGCTACGATGCGCTTGCCGGGATCGGCTTGACCCGCGCCAGCCTCGGCGTTCAGGATTTCGACGAGACCGTGCAGAAGACGATCAACCGCCTGCAGAGCTTCGAGCAGACCGCCGCGGTGATTGCCGCCATGCGCGCCCGCGGCGTGCGCTCGGTCAATTGCGACCTGCTCTACGGCCTGCCGCACCAGAGCCTTGAGACGCTGTCGCGCACCGTCAAACAGATCACTTCGCTTCGCCCGGACCGGATCGCGCTTTTCGGTTATGCGCATGTACCGTGGATGAAGAAGCACCAGACGCTGATTCCCGAGGACGCGTTGCCGGATGCAGAGGCCCGGTTCGAGCAGATGACCCTTGCCGGCGATATGCTGGCGGCGGCCGGCTATCAGCCGATCGGCATCGACCATTTCGCGCTTCCCGACGACAGCCTGGCGGCTGCGGCGAGAACAGGAAGGCTGCATCGCAATTTCCAGGGTTATACAGATGACGGCGCGGATGCGTTGATCGGGCTCGGAGCCTCTTCGATCAGCGAGGTGAAGGAAGGCTACTGGCAGAATATTCCGGCGATCGGCGAATATCGCCGTCTGGCGGAGGCCGGCGAACTGCCGGTCGTGCGCGGGATCGCGATTGATGACGAGGATCGCCTGCGCCGCTTCGTCATCGAGAGGGTCATGTGCGCCTATGGGTTTTCCGCCTGCGAGCTGCGTGCCCGTTTCGGCGAGGCGGCCGAGCATGTGATGGCCGAGGCGAGGGCCTATGCGCGTCACAATCCCGAGATCTGTCGCTTCGACGCCTTCGGTTTTCGTCTGGAAAATGCGGCATTTCCCTTCGCCCGCTCTGTTGCCGCGACTTTCGATACCTATCTGGAGGGCGGCCGGGGGCGTCACTCCTCGGCGGTCTGATCAAATGTCGAAAAATGAGCATCCGGTGCCCCGTGGCCATTGGCTTTTCGCCAATCTTTGCCTATGAGAAGGGCTGAATTGATAGTTTGAAGAGGTACAGGCGTGAGCGCTACATTCGATAAGGTTGCCGATATCATCGCTGAAACGAGCGAAATCGACCGCGACAAGATTACGCCGGAAAGCAACACGATTGACGATCTGGGCATCGACAGTCTTGATTTCCTGGATATCGTCTTTGCCATCGACAAGGAATTCGGTATCAAGATTCCGCTCGAAAAATGGACTCAGGAAGTCAATGAGGGCAAGGTCGACGCGGATGAGTATTTCATCCTGAAGAATCTCTGCGCCAAGATCGACGAGCTGAGGGCGGCCAAACAGGCCTGACTTCGCCAGGCAGCGCTCTTCGGCGGACAAGCTTCGGGGCCTGCCGTGGCTTCCGTTTCCTGACCGTGAACTTGCAGGCGGGAGAGGCTGAAGGCATTCATGCTGCTCGAATATTTCCAGATGATCGATGAGGTCGTGTCCGTGGATATAGCCGCGGGCAGGATCGTCGCGCGTTCGACGGTGCCGGAAGAGAGCCCCGTGTTCGAGGGGCATTTTCCCGGCATGCCGCTTGTGCCGGGCGTGCTCTTGATCGAGACCATGGCGCAGGCGTCCGGCATGCTGCTGCTGGGCGTCAACAATTGTTCGGCCATGCCCTTTCTGATGATGGTCGACAGCGCCAAGCTGCGCAGCTTCGTCGAGCCGCATGCCGTGCTCGATATCGAGGCGGCGCTGGAGCACGAAGGCTCGGGCTTTGCCGTGACCAAGGCGAAGATCGCGTCTGCCGGCAAGCCGATCGCCAGCGCGCAGCTGAAATTCCGCACGCTTTCTTTTGAAGACAATGATCTGGCGCCGATCGTCCGGCGACGGGCCGAGGAAGTCGGCCTGTTCGCCGCGATCGAGAACGGCCAGACCGTGGAAAGGTCCTGAAATGACGAAATCGGACAATGATGTCGTTGTCACCGGTATCGGGCTTGTGACCAGTTTCGGCGTCGGCCAGGAGCCGCATGTCGCGATGCTGACCGGCGGCGCGGCGCCCGATATGCGCGTCGATGACGAAATCTGCGCGCCCTATCCGGTGCATCCGCTGCCCGAGATCGACTGGAAAGACCAGATCCCGAAGCGCGGCGACCAGCGCCAGATGGAGAACTGGCAGCGCCTCGGCGTCTATGCCGCCGGTCTGGCGCTCGATGACGCCGGCGTGAAGGGCAATGACGAGATCTGCTCGACCATGGACATGATCGTGGCTGCCGGCGGCGGCGAGCGCGACATCGCCGTCGACACGATGATCGTCAACGAGGCGCGCGAACGCTCCGACCGTGAAATCCTGCTGAATGAAAAGCTGACGACCGAACTGCGCCCGACGCTTTTTCTCGCGCAGCTTGCCAATCTGGTTGCCGGCAATATCTCGATCGTCCACAAGGTCACCGGTTCGTCGCGCACCTTCATGGGCGAGGAAGCCGCCGGCATTTCGGCTGTCGCAACCGCCTATGCCCGCATTCTCGCGGGCCAGTCGACGCATACGCTGGTCGGCGCCTCCTTCGTTGCCGAACGGCGCGACATCCTGTTGATGTTCGAGGCCGTTCACGCGCTGTCGCGCGGCAAATGGGCGCCGCTCTGGGACAGGGCGGCCGAAGACGACGGCGGCATGGTCATGGGTTCGGCAGGCGCATTCCTCGTGCTCGAATCCCGCGCCTATGCCGAAGCGCGCGGCGCGCATATCTATGCCACGCTCTCCGGCGTTGAAGGCGATCGCGGCAAGCGTGAGGACGGAAACTTCGAAGAACGCTTTGCCCGACTTCTTGCCGATGCCGGTTTTGAGGGCGGAACGAACGAAGCCGTCTTCTCCGGCGCCACCGGCCTCAGCGCACTGACGAAGCAGGAAGCCGATGTTCTGAAGTCCGGTTTCCCGGATACGCCGCTGCGCGGCTATACGGGCATGACCGGCCACGCCATGGAAGCCAACTTCCCCCTCGGCATCGCGCTGGCCGCGCTTTCGCTCGATGCCAAGGCGCGGGTGCCCGTCTTCAATGACGGCGAGGCATCGATGCCGGCGCCGGCTGAAAAGATCGCCGTGACCACCGTCGGCCTGCAGCGTGGCGAAGGCGTTGCCGTGCTTGTCGGCGAGAAGTGAGAGAGGATGGGCAGATGAGCAAATTTACCGATCACCTTGGCCGTCCGCTGGTTGCCGTCACCGGCATGGGCGTCGTCACCTCGCTCGGGCGCGGTCTTGCGGACAACTGGGAGAAGCTGACCGGCGGCGTTTCCGGGATCCACGCGATCTCGCGCTTTCCGACCGACCACCTGTCCACGCGCATTGCCGGCACGGTGGACTTCATCCCCTCCGAGCAGAACCCCGTGGCGCGGTCCTATGCCTTTGCCGAGGCGACGATCGAGGAAGCGTTGGAGATGGCCGGGCTTTCCGGCGACTTCGACGCGCCGCTGTTTCTCGCCGCCCCGCCGGTCGAGCCGGAATGGTCGATGCGCTTCGACCTTGCCGACCGCGCGCCGCCGCCAAGCGAAGAGAACGACGCTTACATCCGTTTTCTCGCCGCCATGCGCGAAAAGGCAGATCCCGCCTTCCACGAGGCCGTGATGTTCGGTTCGATCTCGGAGCGGATCGCCGACCGATTCGGCACGCGAGGCCTGCCGGTGACGCTGTCGACAGCCTGTGCTTCCGGCGCCACTGCGATCCAGCTCGGCGTCGAGGCGATCCGCCAGGGCCGCACCGACAGGGCGATGACCGTTGCTACCGATGGTTCGGTGACGGCCGAGGC
>NZ_CFHTCS010000326.1:0-4817 GCF_984369615.1 Martelella sp.
AAGGAAAACAATTACAAGCTGCAGGCCGAGGATCTTGAAAAGGCGATCACGCCCAACACCAAGTGGTTCATCTTCAACTCGCCGTCAAACCCGTCGGGCGCCGCCTATACCCATGACGAGTTGAAGGCGCTCACCGACGTGCTGATGCGCCACGAAAACGTCTGGGTGCTGACCGACGACATGTACGAGCACCTGACCTACGGAGATTTCGAATTCGTGACCCCGGCCCAGGTCGAGCCCGGCCTTTACGACCGCACGCTCACCATGAACGGCGTTTCGAAAGCCTATGCCATGACCGGCTGGCGCATCGGCTATGCGGCGGGTCCCGAAGTGCTGATCAAGGCGATGACGACGATCCAGAGCCAGCAGACCTCCGGCGCCTGCTCGATCGCCCAGTGGGCCTCCGTCGAGGCGCTGAACGGCACGCAGGACTTCATCCCCGAGCGCAAGGCCGCCTTCGAGAAGCGCCGCGACCTGGTGGTTTCCATGCTCAACCAGGCGACCGGCATCGAGTGCCCGGTTCCCGAAGGCGCGTTCTACGTCTACCCCTCCTGCGCGGGCCTGATGGGCAAGACCGCGCCGACCGGCAAGGTGATGGAGACGGACGAGGATTTCGTTACCGAGCTCCTGGAATCTGAAGGCGTCGCCGTCGTTCACGGCTCGGCCTTCGGCCTCGGCCCGAACTTCCGCATCTCCTACGCAACCTCGGAAGCCGAGCTGGAAGAGGCCTGCAACCGCATCCAGCGCTTCTGCGCCGCCTGCCGGTAGGCAAGCGATCTTTACGAGCGTCATGGGGGCGTGCCATCGGCGCGCCCCTTTTTCGTGGCGGTCGCGCTTAACAGGCAATGTCATTGGCGCTATAGCCGTGGTTGTCCACCACAGAGCCCGGATGTCATGAAACTGAGCGTCTTCTCCGTATCGAGCCTTTCCCTTGCCCAAGGTCTTTTCCGCCTTGTCGCCCTGCTGTTCCTTGTCTTCTTGGCCGGCGGCGTCCGGGCGCAGCAAGCGGCGGACGAGACGGGCGCAGCCGCCGCAAAGGCGCCGGTGGCGATCGGCGTCCACGCCGTTCCGCCTTTCGTGATGCAGGATCGGGATGGGTCATGGTACGGGCTCGGCGTCGACCTGATGAATGCGCTCAGCCGCAATCTGAACACCGACTATCGCTTCGTCGAGACCGATCCCGCCGACATGGTTGCGCGGGTTGCGGACGGGACGCTTGGCGCGGCGATCGGCCCCGTGCCGATCAATGCGCGCGACGAGGCGGTGATCGATTTCTCCCAGCCCTATTACAGCGGCAGCATCGGCGTTGCGCTCCGGCTCGTCGACCGGCTCGGGCCGCGCTTCATGCTGGAACTCCTGACCTCGCCGGCCTTTCTCTACATGCTCGGCCTGCTGACCGGCCCCGTCTTCATCATCGGCGCGTTGATCTGGCTTCTGGAGCGGCGGGCCAATCCCGAACAGTTCGAGCCGCGCCCCGCGCGCGGCGTCTTTTCCGGTTTCTGGTGGGCGACGGTGACGATGACCACGGTCGGTTACGGTGACAAGGCGCCGGTAACCTTTCTCGGCCGGCTTCTGGCCATGTTCTGGATGTTCGCGGCTCTGATCCTGGCGGCGATCACGACGGCGCAGCTTGCCGCGGGGCTGACCTCCTCGATCAGCACCAGCGCGATCGAGAGCGTCGGCGATCTCGGCGGCCTGAAGGTCGGAACGGTCACGGGGTCTTCGGCGGCCTCCGAACTCGACATCCTCCATGTCGCTCCGCATGACTATCCGGATCTGGATACCGGGCTTGCCGCGCTGAACCATGGCGAAATCGACGCCTTCGTCTATGACCGGGCGGCTCTGCAATGGGGGCTTCGCAACGAGTCCGGGCTCTATCTGGCCGGGCTTTCCTTCTCACAGCAGAACTACGGGCTGATCCTCCCGCAGGACGATCCGGCGCGCAAGGCGGTCAATATCGCCATCCTGTCGACGCTGGAGAGCGAGCAATGGCACCTGATCGTCGATCGCTACCTGCCGGCGGACGGGCGCTGACCGTCACCCGATATAGGCCTTGAGACCCGTCACCAGCGCATCGAAGGTCACCCGGCAGCGCGGAGAGCGGCGCAGGTCCTCGTGCATCACCACCCAAAGGGGCAGGCTGAGCGGCACCTGTCCCGCCAGCACCTCCTCAAGGCGGGGATCGCGCCGGCCTATCGGGGCCTGGCAGAAACCGAAGCCGCAGCCTGCGCGGATCGCCGCAAGCTGGGCGAGATTGCTGTCCGAGCGGAAGTCGAATGCCGGCATTTTCAGGTCGCCGAAGGCGTCCAACGCCTCGCGGATATAGACCAGCTCGTGATCGAAGCCGATGGTCGGGAGCTTTTCGACCTCTTCGAGCGTGCCGGGAGCGCCATGGCGCTCAATCACCTCCTTGCGGGCAAAACAGCCGATCGGGATCGTGCCGATATGGCGCACCAGCAACGCCTCCTGCTTCGGCTCCACCATGCGCAGCGCGATATCGGCCTTGCGCGCCAGCAGGTCCTCCACCGCGTCGGAGACCGAAACCTCGATGTCGAGCGCGGGGTGGGCCTCCATCAGGGGCGCCAGGATCTCGGGCAGAACCTCGATCGCGATGACATCGGAAGCGCTGATCCTGACGGCGCCGGCAACCGCGCTTCGGCTTTCCGATGCCGTGCGGCGGATTGCGTCGGCAGAGGCTGCCATGGCCTCGGCGAGGTGGCGCATGGCGCGCGCCGTATCCGTCGGTTCCAGCCCGCGCTGCGAGCGGGTGAACAATTGCTGCCCGGCTTCCGCCTCCAGCGCCTCGATATGGCGGCCGACAGTCGGCTGGGTCAGTCCAAGCCGGCGCGCGGCGCCCGAAAGCGTGCCCGTATCGAGCACCGCCAGCAAAGTGCGGTAATGGTCCCAACTCGTTTTCTCCATACAAATACGTATAGCATGGACACATTTTTATACAATTCCGTTGCAGGGTGATTTCGCCGATCATGGCTTCACTGAACAGAACGGCAAAGGAATGAACCGATGACAGAGACCAACTCCCGCAATGCGCTTGTGACGCGTCCGCTCGCCCTGATCCTCGGCGCCAGCGGCGGCGTGGGCGGCGCGGTCGCCGGAGCGCTCAGCCGGCGCGGCTATCGCATCCGCGCCATGAACCGCGATCCCGAAAAACAGGCGCGCAAATTCCCGGCCTATGAATGGGTGGCCGGTGATGCCATGGCGCTTTCAGATGTGATGGCGGCGGCCGAGGGCGCAACGCTCATTTTCCACGGCGTCAATCCGCCGGGTTATCGCAACTGGAAAAAGCTTGTCCTGCCCATGCTCGACAACACGATCACGGCGGCGAAGGCCAATCGCGCCCGCATCCTGTTCCCGGGTACGGTCTACAATTTCGGGCCGGACGCCCTGCCGGAGCCGGCGGAAGACAGTCCGCAGAACGCGACGACCCGCAAGGGCCGCATCCGGATCGAGGCGGAAGCGCGCCTCAGGGAAGCGGCCTGGAACGGCACGCAGGTCATTCTCGTCAGGGCAGGGGATTTTTTCGGCGGAGCCAGCGGGGCCAACAGCTGGTTCGGCCAGATGGTGAAGCCCGGCAGGCCGCTCCGTTCGGTTACCCGGCTGAGCGCGCCCGGCGTCGGCCACCAATGGGCCTATCTGCCGGATCTCGGCGAGACCTTCGCAGCACTCGATGCGCGCGCGAAAGAATTGCCGTCCTACGCCAATTTTCACTTTGAGGGGCATTGGGACGAGGACGGCAATCGCATGGCCGAGGCCATCCGGCGCGTGTCGGGAAGGGCGGATCTGCCCGTGCGGCCGTTTCCGTGGCTTCTGGTGCCCCTGCTTGCGCCCTTCGTTGCGCTGATGCGGGAAATCCTGGAAATCCGTTATCTGTGGCGTGCGCCGTTGCATATGAAGAACGACAAGCTGGCGGCCTTTCTGGGCCACGAACCGCACACCCCGCTCGATGATGCGATCGCAATTGCCCTGGAAGATCTCGGGGTGACGCTGCCGGCGGAAGACGGCGCAGGGCAGCCAAGCGCTGCCTGAGCCGTCAAAGCCCGAGAAAGGAGAGCATGATGAAGGTGGCAAACAGAACGAAATGGGTCATGCCCTCGATCGCATTGGTCTCGCCGTCACTGACATTGATGGCGGCGGCGACCAGGGTGATGGCGACCATGGTGATCTGAACCGGGGTCATGGCCATGGTGAAGGGCTGGCCGGTGAAAAGCGCGATCGCCTCGACCACGGGGACGGTCAGGATCACCGTTGACAGGGAGGCGCCGAGCGCGATGTTGACCACGGCCTGCATCCGGTTCTTGAGCGCCGCACGGAGCGCGGTAAGGATCTCCGGTCCGGCGGCGATCGCAGCCACCAGAATGGCCGTCAGCGCCAGCGGCGCGCCTGTGCCCTCAAGCCCGTCCGTCAGGAAGGCGGACATGAATTCCGCCAGGAGGCCGATCAGCGCCACGCCGACGAGAATCACGCCGACCGAAAGCGCCGTGGGCCCGTGTTCCTCCTCGTCCGCCGCGCTCTGCTCCGCGCCCTGGCGCATTTTCGGGTAGCGGTAGGAGAAGAAATAGCTGTGCTGCCCAACCTGCATCTTCAGGAAGACGGCATAAAGCGCCAGCATGGCGACGATGGTGAAGGCTGAATAATAGTGCCAGCTTTCCTTCGGCACGAAGTCGGGCACGATCATGGAGATGCCCATGGCCGTCAGGATCATCACTGAATAGGTGCGGCCGGAATCGTCGTTATAGGACTGTTCGCCGTGCTTCAGTCCGCCGAGGAGTGCGGCCAGCCCGAGAATGCCGTTGATGTCG
>NZ_CFHTCS010000327.1:0-4816 GCF_984369615.1 Martelella sp.
GCGGCCCGCAGCCGCTCCACCTCATCGCGGCAGCAGCAGCCTTCGAGGTGATCGTTCACCAGCCCCATGGCCTGCATGAAGGCATAGACCGTTGTCGGGCCAACGAATTTCCAGCCGCGCTTTCTCAGATCCTTCGAAATCTTCACGGAGACGGGGGTGGTCGGATTCGCCCTGAGCGTTTCGAGATCGACCACCCTCGGCCGGTCCTCCGGTCCCGGTTCATGCGCCCAGAAATAGGCGGCCAGCGACCCGAACTCGGCCTCCATCTCGATGGCGCGGGCGGCGTTGTTGATCGTCGCCTCGATCTTGCCGCGATGGCGGATGATGCCGGCATCGCCGAGCAGACGTTCGACGTCCTTCTCGCCGTACCGCGCAATCTTGTGAAAATCGAAGCCGTCGAAACCGGCGCGGAAATTCTCGCGCTTCCTCAGGATGGTGAGCCAGGACAGCCCCGACTGGAAGCCTTCCAGACAGATCTTCTCGAACAGCCGGACATCATCGGTGACCGGCCGGCCCCATTCCTCATCATGATATCTGAGATAGTCGGGCAGGTTGCCATGCCAGAAACAGCGGTCCCTGCCATCGTCACCCGTTATCAACCCCGCCATATCGCTCACATGCGCCTCCTGATTCTCTATGGAACAAAAAGGAAACATGTTTTCGGCGGGACAACAAGGGCCGAGCGCTCGGGCCAACATGAAACGCAGCCGTCGCGGGCGTGACCGTTCACGAAGCCTTAACCAATTTATACTTTTTTATGGTTAACAACACGTCGCTTCCGGGACCCTCCATGCTTCGCCTCACCGCCTCAGCGGGCCTGCTCCTGCTTGCCGCGTCATTTGCCGCTTCTGCCGATCGCGCGTCTGCCGAAACCGCGTTTTCCGTCTATGGCGGCTATCAGACCGCGCCGCATTCACCGATCGAGATCAATGGCGCTGACGCTTTCACCGCAGGCTGGGAGGGCCGGTCGTTCAACTGGCCGGCCTATTGGGGCGCGCGCGCAACCTACTGGCTCGACCGTTACAAGCAACCGAACCTCGGCATTGCGCTCGATTTCAGCCATGCCAAGGTCTATGCCGATGACGCCACGCGCGCCAAATCGGGCTGGAGCCATTTCGAATTCACCGACGGGCTCAATCTGCTGACGCTGAACGCGCTCTACCGCTTTCCGATAAAGGACAGCAAGTGGACGCCCTATGTCGGCCTCGGGGCCGGCATCAACGTGCCCCATGTCGAGGTCACCCGGCCATCCGGCCGCACCTATGACTACCAGTTCGGCGGCCCGACCGTGCAGGCCCAGGCGGGCGTATCCTACAATTTCGCCAAAAACTGGGACGCCTTCGTCGAATACAAGGCGAACTATTCCTGGGTCGACGTCAAGATCGACAGCGGCGACCGCATGAAGACCGGAATCCTTACCAATGCCGTCAATTTCGGCATTGGTTTCCGGTTCTGAGATCGCCTATGCCCGCGGCGGCTCGTCAGGCGGATCGGTAGGATCTGCTGCCGCGGCTGCGGGCGGGTGCGGCGGCGGGGTTTCGACCACATCGGCCTTCCGGCGCGCCGCGCGCCGCGCCAGCATGCCTTGGCCGCAAAGCGCCGCCATCGCGCCGAAGCCGAGCAGCACGACGATGATGTTCGCGATCCAGCCGAAGAACGGCAGGTAGTGCAGCAGCGACATCAGCACCAGCCCGCCGGCGATCGCCAGCAGGCGGTTGACGAGGCTGGGCTTGAGCGGCCTGATGCTGGTAACCAGCCACCAGGACAGAGCGTAGACCGCGAGCAGATAGGCGAGCGTCCAGAGGGCTACCGTCGCCAGAATGATGAACGGGATCAGCGGAATGGCGATGAGCGTCATCAGCGCCAGCGGCACCGCGCCGAACAGCGTCGACAGCGCAACGAAACCATAGCCGAGCGAGGCGAAAGGCCGGGTGATCAGCCGCGCCCGCGCCGCTTCCGTGCGCTGCGGGGCCAGCAGCAGGAACACCGTCGCCAGCGCCAGCATGAAGACCAGCATGGAAATGAAGCTTGCGACCACGGTCGTGTCGGAGACGACCTCCGGCTCGGGCGCTTCTTCCGAGGCCGGTTTGGGCGTCAGCTTGCGGTAGGTCACCTTGTCGGCGGCAATCACCGATTCCGGAATGGCGACTTCGTCGGGCGCGTAATAGGTCAGCGTGCCGCCGATCGCGGCATCCGGGCCGAAGGCGATCTCGTCGCCCATGATCCTGACATCGCCGGAAACCGCCGCGTTCAGCGTCAGGTCGCCGCTGCCGACGAGCAGACTGCCAGCGATCGGCGCGTTGATTTCGACCGAGCCGGCCGCCAACCGGGCATTGCCGCTGACGGCCGCGCGGGGCCCGATCTCGATGTCCGCGCCGGCGGCCGAAAGATCGCCGGCGACCGTGCCGTCGATCTTGACGGAAAAGCCCGCTGCATAAAGGTCGCCGTTCACACTCGCGTTGGAACGAACCCTGGCGCCCGCCAGAAGCGCATCGCGCCCGACGGAACCGTCAAGCCGCGCCGTCGCGCCGGCCACGAAGGCATTGCGCGGGCTGTCCTGGTTGAGCACGGTCGTCGTGCCGCTGGCATAGGTATCGCCGCCGAAGACCATGATCTTGTCATCATCCGCCATGGCCGCTGCGCTGCCAAGCGTCAGAACCGTCAATGCCGTCGCCAGTATGCGTGCTATTCCGCTCATGACCAAAGCCCCTCTCGCCCGTCAGTCGGTTCATCGAATGCGTCGCTGCCGATACTATCCCGCGTGTGAGGGCTTTCGTAAAGGACCAATGCGGCTCAAACCACCCGGCATTTCAGCACCGCCGCCGCCAGCGCTTCCATGGTCTCGCGTCGTCTGTCAGATCGCCGCCAGCAAAGCCCGATCCGCCGCGCCGGCTGAGGTTCCGCAAAGGGCAGGATGGTCAGCGACGTTCGCGCGGTCTCTGCCGCCACGGCCATTTCGGGGATCAGCGTCATGCCCATGTCGTTCGCCACCATCTGCAGCAGCGTGGTCATGGACGTCGCGCCGACATTGACGACATTGCGCTTCGGCTTCTGCTCGCAAAGTGCCAAGGCCTGGTCGCGCAGGCAATGGCCTTCCTCCAGAAGCAGCAGGCGATCCGCCTCCAGATCGGCCTGGGTCAGGGGCGAGGCGAGCACCGTTTGGTGATTGCGCGCGACCGCCATGAAGAACCGGTCGGCGAAAAGGTTCATCGTCTCAATGCCGTCGCGCTCGATCGGCAGCGCCGCCACCACCGCATCGAGCGCCCCCTCCTCCAGATGATCGAGAAGCTGGTCGGTGACCGCCTCCCTCAGGGCCACCTCCGCTTCAGGGTAGAGACGCTTCAGATAGGGCACGAGTTTCGGGATCAGGTACGGAGCGACGGTTGGAATGAGCCCGATCGCGACCGGCCCCGCCAGCGGCCCGGAGGCCGGCCGGGCGGCATGTTCCAGCGCGGCCATGGCGGCAAGCACGGTCCCCGCATGGCCCAGAACCCGCTCGCCCTCGCGGGTCAACAAGACCTGCCGGCGCGCGCGCTCGAACAAGGCGACGCCAAGCTCTGCCTCCATCTCCATGATCTGGGCGGAAAGCGCCGGCTGGCTGATATGCACCGCCTCCGCCGCCCGGCCGAAATGGCGCTCGCGCGCCAGCGCCTCGAAATAGCGCAATTGCTTGAATGTAACCATGATAGGAAAATCCTATCGTAATCTCCGGAAATCACAATTGGAAATTATCGAAACTTCGTGAGACCATCGCCTTCACGAATAATGGAGGAAACCATGGCAGATAAACCGACCCTCACGACAACCGCCGGCGCCGCCGTGCCCGACAACCAGAATTCCATCACCGCTGGTCCGCGCGGCGGCGTGATGATCCAGGATTACCAGCTGATCGAGAAGCTCGCCCACCAGAACCGCGAGCGCATCCCCGAGCGCGTGGTCCACGCCAAGGGCTGGGGCGCGTTCGGCACGCTGAAGATCACCGGCGACATCTCAAAATACACCAAGGCCAAGTGTCTGCAGCCGGGCGCGGAAACGCCGATGCTCGCCCGCTTCTCCACCGTTGCCGGCGAACTGGGTGCTGCCGATGCCGAGCGCGACGTGCGCGGCTTCGCCCTGAAATTCTACACCGAGGACGGCAACTGGGATCTCGTCGGCAACAACACGCCAGTGTTCTTCGTCCGCGATCCTTACAAGTTCCCGGATTTCATCCACACGCAGAAGCGCCACCCGCGCACCAATCTGCGCTCGCCCAAGGCGATGTGGGATTTCTGGTCGCTATCGCCGGAAAGCCTGCACCAGGTCACGATCCTGATGTCCGACCACGGCATCCCGGTCGACCCGACCTTCATGAACGGCTACGGCTCGCACACCTATTCGCTCTGGAACGATGCCGGCGAGCGCTTCTGGGTCAAGTTCCACTTCAAGACCGAGCAAGGCCACAAGCACTACACCAATGACGAGGCGGAAACGCTGATCGGCAAGAGCCGCGAAACCTATCAGGAAGCGCTGTTCGACAAGGTCGAAACCGGCAACTATCCGCGCTGGAAGGTGCAGGTGCAGATCATGCCGGAAAGCGATACCGGCAAGACGCCCTACAACCCCTTCGACCTCACCAAGGTCTGGCCGCATGGCGACTATCCGCCGATCGATATCGGCGTGATGGAACTGAACCGCAACGCCGACAATTACTTCGCCGAAATCGAGCAGGCGGCGTTCTCGCCCTCCAACATCGTGCCCGGCATCTCGCACTCGCCGGACAAGATGCTGCAGGCGCGCATCTTCTCCTATGCCGACGCCCATCGCTATCGTCTCGGCA
>NZ_CFHTCS010000328.1:0-4811 GCF_984369615.1 Martelella sp.
GCTGCCCCGCTCGCCAGAAGCAGCGTCGTGAACGCCGTGCCCGACAGGAAACGGGCAAAAGCGCGCGCGTTCTTTTTGGGCGTCGGTCGAGCGGTTTTCGTTTCTGTCGATTCGATTGCATGGGACATTTCTTCCGATCCTCTCCAATTCAAGGCAGATCTGACGGGTTTAGAAGTCAACTTCCCGTCGCCTTTCATGGTTAAAATCGTATAAAATGGTTAACAAACTCTTATATAAATAAATAAACACAATTTATTACTTGAATAAATCAAAATTTACTATTTTATAAATTGGATTATACATATTTTATAAAATAATAAATTAGAAATTTATATTTTATATATCAATATGCATGCCGAAATGCATCCGGGAATTGTGCGGCTACAAACAAAAACGCCCCGGATCACTCCGGGGCGTCTGAAATGGCGCTAGATCGATCTCTTGATCGCGTTAGCCCGAACCCGCGGCAAACGCGATTTCCTCTGGGCATTCCCGCGCTCAGAAGGTTACCGTGACATTGCCCTTGCCTTCGAGGATCACGCCTTCGGCGGTTTCCGCAATACCGGCATCTCCGGCGCTGGCGACAGAGGTGATGTTCTGCAAACGCAGGCGCCACGGGCGATCCGCGTCCGATGCGTTGACCGTCAGCGTGTTGCCCTTGCGGGAAACGGCAAGCTCCTGCGCTTTCACGCCCTTGTCGGCGAAGATCGCGGCTTTTGCCGTCTTGCCGTCTTCCAGTGCGTAAAGCGCAAACAGCGCGCCGTCCGCATAGTCATAGTCAGGCTTGTGGTCGACCGCGCCCCAGACGATGAGGCTTGAGGGGCGGACATAAAGCGGCAGGCTCATGAAGTCGTGATTTTCGACGCGCCATCTGCCGCCTTCGACCTCTTCACCGGACAGAAGATGCGTCCAGCGGCCTTTCGGCAGATAGATCTCGGCGTCACCCGCTGCGTCGAGAACCGGCGCCACCAGAAGCTTTTCGCCGAGCATATACTGGCGGTCGAGCACGTCGCAGGTGCGGTCTTCCGGAAATTCCAGCAGCATGGCGCGCATCACCGGCAGGCCGGTCTTGGGCGCTTCGCAGGCGGCTTCGTAGATCGTCGGCATCAGCTTCATCTTCAGCTTGGTGAAGAAGCGCAGAACATCGACGGCCTCCTCGTCATAAAGCCACGGCACGCGATAGGATTTCGATCCGTGCAGGCGCGAATGGCTGGAGAGAAGCCCGAAGGCGCACCAGCGCTTGTAGACATCGGCTTCCGCCGTTGCCTCGAAGCCGCCGATATCATGGCTCCAGAAGCCGAAGCCGGAAAGGCCGAGCGAGAGGCCGCCGCGCAGGGATTCCGCCATGGATTCGTAATCCGAATAGCAGTCGCCGCCCCAGTGAACCGGGAACTGCTGGCCGCCGGTGGTCGCGGAGCGGGCAAACAACACCGCCTCGTCCTTGCCCTTCGTCTCCTGCAGGGCCTCATAGACGACCTTGTTGTAGAGGAAGGTATAGTAGTTGTGCATTGTCTCGGCGTCGGAGCCGTCATGATAGGCGACATCCACCGGAATGCGCTCGCCGAAATCGGTCTTGAAGCAATCGACGCCCTGGGCCACCAGATCCTTCAGGTAGCCGGCATACCAGTCGCAGGCCTCTGGGTTGGTGAAGTCGACCACGGCCTGGCCGGGCTGCCAGCGGTCCCACTGCCAGACGGAGCCGTCCGAGCGCTTGATCAGGTAGCCGTTCTCCTTGCCCTCGTCGAAGAGCTTCGATTCCTGGGCAATATAGGGATTGATCCAGACGCAGATATTGAGGCCGCGCTCCTTGTAGCGCTTCAGCATGGCTTCCGGTTCCGGGAAGGTCTCCGGATCCCATTCGAAATCGCACCAGTGCAGGCCGCGCATCCAGAAGCAGTCGAAATGGAAGACGTGGAGCGGAATGTCGCGCTCCGCCATGCCGTCGAGGAAGCTGGTAACGGTCGCTTCGTCATATTCGGTGGTGAACGAGGTTGTCAGCCACAGGCCGAAGGACCAGCGGGCCGGCAGCGCCGGGCGACCGGTGAGCCTGGTGTAGCGGTCGATGACGCCCTTGGGGTCCGGTCCGTCGATGACATAGTATTCGAGGCTTTCGCCCGGAACCGAGAACAGCGCCTTGTGAACCTTCTCCGAGCCGACTTCGAATTCGACTCGGCCCGGATTGTTGACGAACACGCCCCAGCCGCGATTGGTCAGGAAGAAGGGGATGTTCTTGTAGGCCTGGTCGGTGTTGGCGCCGCCGTCTCGGTTCCAGATATCGACCATCTGGCCGTTCTTGACAAACTCGGTGAAACGTTCGCCGAGGCCGTAGACCTTGGTGCCGACGGTAAGGCTCAAGCGCTCGAACATATGGGGGCGGTCATTGTCGTCATGGTCGATGGCGTGGCCGCCGGCCTTGTAGTCGGAACCGGTGATAAGCTTGTCGTCGCGCAGGAATTCGAGGTTCCAGCGGCCCGTCATGGCGATGCGGGCGGTGAGGTTGCCGCTTTTCAGCGTGGCGAATTCGTCCGTGATCTCGATCTCCGGCGTAAAGCCTTCATCCTTGTAGAGATCGAAATGCGGGCCTTTGTCGAGACCGCCGCGGAAGTGCTCGCTCTTCACGCCGATCATGCCTTCCATCGGCGCGGAGAGAGTGAGGATGATCAGCCGGGCATTGATCTGGTTGGCGCGGTCGTTCATCGGCCAGGTGGTGGCGCGGATGACGAGCTTGCCGTCCTTTACGCGGGCATCGAAGACCTCAAGCGGCTGGTTGAGGTCGAAATTCTGGCGCACATGCCAGTTGCCGTCCATGATTTTCATGATTGCAAGTCCTTTGAAATGTCATCTGCAGCGGCGGCGGGGAGGCGCCGCCGCTGCGCGCGCGGGACCGGTCAGAGCCGGACGCCGGTCTCGCGATCGAAGATGTGGATGAGGTCCGGGGCGATCCGCATGTTCAGCGGCTCGCCGGGCGTCACGGCGGCGCGGTCGTTGATGACAACGGCGATCTCCGGGTCGCTGTCGGTGAACAGGAAGGTCGTCGCACCGGTCGCCTCGGCGATCCTGAGCGGCAGGCTGAACTGGGCTTCTTCCGCCGAAACCAGCTCGAGATGTTCGGGCCTTAAGCCCACCGTCACCTTGCGGCCGGCTTCCAGCTTGCCCGCATAGGGCAGAACATCGCCGTCACCGAGTTCGAGCTTCAGGCTGTGGCCATCCTCACCCACAATTGCCGGCAGGAAATTCATCGCCGGAGAGCCGATGAAGCCGGCGACAAACTGGTTCGCCGGGCTGTCATAGAGTTCGAGCGGCGCGCCCTCCTGCTCGATCCGGCCTTCCTTCATCAGGACGACACGGTCGGCCATGGTCATGGCCTCGATCTGGTCATGGGTGACATAGACCGAGGTCGCGCCGAGACGGTCGTGCAGCGTGCGGATTTCCTTGCGCATGTGAACGCGCAACGCCGCATCGAGGTTCGACAGCGGCTCGTCGAACAGAAAGGCCTTCGGGTCGCGGATGATGGCGCGGCTCATGGCCACGCGCTGGCGCTGGCCGCCGGAGAGTTCACGCGGATAGCGTTCCAGAAGGTTGGAGAGTCCGGTGGTTTCGGCCACTTCGCGGGCCTTCACCTGGGCATCCTTCTTCTTCATGCCGTGGGTGCGAAGGCTGTAGGTCAGGTTTTCCTCGACCGTCATATGCGGATAGAGCGCATAGGACTGGAACACCATGGCGATGTCGCGCCGGCGCGGCGGCATGTCGTTCATCTTCTCGCCGGCGATCTTCACCTCGCCGCCGGAAATCTTCTCCAGGCCTGCCAGCGTGCGCAGCAAAGTGGACTTGCCGCAGCCGGACGGGCCGACGAGCGCGACGAACTCGCCCTTCTCGATCGTGAGGTTGACGTTCTTGAGGGCGTGGTACCGGCCGTAATATTTCTCGACCGCGTTGAATTCGATCTGGGTTGTCATTTCAAAGCTCCCGAGGTCAGGCCGGAGACGATCTTGCGCTGCAGAAGCACAAAGGCGGCGAGGATGGGGGTTACGTAGATCGAGGCGTAGGCCATGATCCTGTTCCAATCGACCGAGTTCGGACCCATGAAGGTGGAGAGACCGACACTGGCGGGCTGAAGCTCGACATCCTGGATCAGCGATTTGGAATAGACGAATTCGCCGAAGGCCTGCATGAAGATCAAAAGCGCGCTGACGAGGATGCCGTTGCGGGCAAGCGGCAGGACGATGTGGAAGAAGGCGCCGAAGCGGGAATTGCCATCCACAAGGGCTGCCTCTTCCAGCTCCGCAGGCACGTTCATGAAGGTGGCGCGCACCAGCACGACGAAGAACGGCATGGCCTTGGCGGTGATCGCCACGATGACGGCAATGCGCGGATAGTCGAGCAGGCCGATCTGCGAGAAGCCGACGAAGATCGGCGTGACCATCAGCGAGGCCGGCAGAACCTGCAGCATCAGCACCAGGAACAGGCCGATATCGACCCACACACTGCGGTAGCGGGCCAGAACATAGGCGCAGCCCGAGCCAAGCGTGGCGATGAACAGGACGGCGCAGCTTGCGATGATCAGCGAGTTCTTCAGATAGGTCGCCATGTGGCGCTCGACCCAGACGCCTTGGAAGACGTCCCATTGCGGGTTCGGCGGCACGAAGCTTGGCGGCGCGGCAAACATCGCCGTGCTCGTTTTCAGCGCGGTCACATACATCCAGTAAAGCGGGAACAGATAGATGGCTGCCAGGACCAGACCGCAGGCGATCAGCAGCGTGTTTCGGGTTGTCGGGGTCATCCGCGCACCTCATGGCGGGTCGAGCGCACAT
>NZ_CFHTCS010000329.1:0-4798 GCF_984369615.1 Martelella sp.
TTCGCCCTGCTCGAGATAGGGTTCGATCAGCGCCTCCCGGCACAGCGCGACGCCGAGCCCCTGTCGCGCGGCATCGCAGATAAGGGCGGAGCCGGAAAAGAAGAGGCGTCGCGTCTCGCCTTCGTATTGCGGCGCCAGCCCTGCAGCCGCAAACCATGTGCGCCACATCCGCATATCCTCATCGTGCAGCAGCGTGGCGCGGGCGAGGTCGGCTTCGTCTCTGATCGCATGTCGGGCCTGATAGGACGGCGCGCAGACCGGGATTGCCGCTCCAGGAATGATCGGCTCGGCTCCCGGCGGAATCTGGCCGTCAAGCGAGAAGCCGATCAGAAGATCGGGCTCCGGGCTGACCGGCTGGTCCGATATATGTTCCTGAACGTAAACGGAAACGTCCGGATGCTCCGCCATGAAGGCATCTATTTCGGGCAGCAGCCAGTTGGGGATGACAAAACGCAGCGCGGCGACCGAGACCGGCAGTTTCTCGCGCATCGTCAGCCGGTCGATCTCGTGCCGGATGGCGCCGAAGCTCTCGTTGATGACCTGGGCCAGACTGTCGCCGGCTTCCGTCAGCGCCGTCTGCCGTCCGTCGCGCCGCATCAGGCGAATGCCCGCCCAGTCCTCGATCTGCTTCAGCTGGTGGCTGATGGCGGAGTGCGAGACGTTCAGCGCCCGCGCCGTCGCGGTCACCGATCCGCTCTGGTGGAAGGCTTCCAGCGTTTTCAGCGCCCTCAGTGGCGGCAAGCGATCCTGGGCCATGTCGGTCTCCCGGTTCATGCAAGAATATGTTAGATTTATAGACGGGAAGCGGAAATTTTGTACTTTTTTTGTCGAATTTCTCACCTTAGCCTGTCGTTGATGTATTTTTCAGCTCTGCCGCTTTCGAAGGCATGGCAAACCGGCCGGAGGGACCGAGGATGACCACAGCGACAACGGGCGACCGCGCGAAACTCCGGCTGGCGATGGCGCAGATGTGCGCTTCGAACACCCATGCGTGCAATGTCGAGATTGTCACCGGTCTTGCCGCCGAGGCCCATGCGGCGGGCGCGGAACTTCTGGCGCTTCCGGAGGCGTCCGGCATGGTCAACAAGGATGTCGCTTCCGCCCGCCTTTCCGTCACCGACGAGGCGCGGGATCCGTTCATTGCCGCCTGCCGGGAGCTTGCGGCGAAATACGGGCTGTGGATCCACACCGGCTCGACGCCGCTTGCCGGCGCGGATGGCGGCCGGTTTTCCAACACCAGCCACCTGATCGACGGCAGCGGCGCGATCGTTGCGCGCTACGACAAGATCCATCTGTTCGACGTCGACCTGCCGGGCGAGGTCTCGCGCCGCGAATCCGACCGCTATGCGCCGGGCGGAGAAGCGGTGCTTGCCGAAACGCCGTGGGGCCCGTTCGGCATGTCGGTCTGCTACGATGTGCGCTTCCCGCATCTCTACCGCGATTATGCCCATGCCGGCGCAAAAGTCCTGTTCATCCCGTCCGCTTTCGCAATGTCGACGGGCGAGGCGCACTGGCCGACGCTGCTGCGCGCCCGCGCCATTGAGAACGGCGCTTATGTCGTGGCGGCGGCCCAGTGCGGTCATCACGATGACGGGCGCGAGACCTGGGGACAATCGATGATCGTCGATCCGTGGGGCACGGTCGTGGAAGACATGGGCAAGCGCATAGGGCTTGCGGTCGTCGATCTCGATCTTTCGAAGGTTGAAGCGGTCCGCCGATCCATCCCGTCGCTCGCCAATGAGCGCGACTACACATTTCAGCCGGCGGCGATGCGCCGGGGGCGGCAGACCGCCTGAAGCATCGCGACAGCATCGTCAGCAAAATGGCGGGCCGCCGGCGCGCCGGAAGAAACGAATTTCAGAGGGATCGCACATCATGTTGAAACGCAGAACGCTACTGACGACCGCCATGCTTGCGCTGGGCGCAGGCGTATCGCCGCTGGCCACGGCCCCGGCCTTCGCGCAGGAGGACACCCGCCCGGACTTCGCCTTTGCGGTCGACAATCTCTGGTCGACGCTCGACCCGGTGATCGGCCTTTCGACCACCGGCGGCCGTGTCTACGGCAATGTCTTCGACACGCTGGTGAAGCGGAACTATTTCGAGGACCCTGAAGGCAACACCATCATTCCCGGGCTCGCCACGAGCTGGGAACAGGTGACGCCGACCACCTGGCGGCTGCACCTGCGCGAAGGGGTGACGTTCCAGAACGGCGATCCGATGACCGCCGAGGACGTCGCCTTCTCGCTGTCCGAGGAGCGCCTGTGGGGCGAAAAGCCGCTGGCGCCGCGCGGCAAGAACTATGCCCGCGGGCTTGTCGGCGTCACCGTCGTCGATGACTACACCGTGGACCTTGAGACCGCCTTTCCGGATGCCACCTTCATCAACCGCCTGACGACGCCGATCGGTTATGTTCTGCCGAAGGACTATTATGAAAGCGTCGGCACCGAGGCCTTCGGCCAGAAGCCGATCGGAACCGGGCCCTACATGATCACCGATTTCGATCCCTCCGACCATGCCGTGGCCGTCGCCTATGACGACTACTGGGACGGCGCGCCGCCGCTGAAGAGCGTGACCTGGAAGATCGTGCCCGAGTTCTCGACGCGCTATGCCGGCCTCGTCTCGGGTGACTACGACCTGATCATGAGCGTTCCGATCGACCAGCTGGAGGCGGTCGAGGCGACCGACGGCATTCACCTGATCGTCGACCAGATCGGCAATTATCCGATGTTCGCCTTCAACACGCTCACCATCGAGGGCATGGACGACAATCCGCTGGTGGACGCCAACCTGCGCAAGGCGATGGTGATGGCGATCGATCGCGACGCCATTACCGAGGCGCTGTGGAACGGCATGACCTTCACGCCGACGCCGTTCAACTTTCCGGAATACGGCCCCTATTTCGATCCCGACCGCAAGGCGACCTACAGCTATGATCCGGAACGCGCGGCCGAATTCCTGGCCGAGAGCGACTACGACGGCGAGACGCTGACCTGGAACATCGTGCGCGGCTTCTACCCAAACTATGAGGCGGCGGCCGAATACATGGTCGAGATGTGGCGCGACATGGGCATCAATGTCGAACTCAACATCGTCGACAATTTCTCGCTCGCCTATCAGCGGCCGTTCCACATGCTCAACATGTCGATGTCGTCCGAGTTCACCGGCGACCCCTACCGCCCGCTGTGGCTGGACTGGGGCCCGTCGTCGAGCCGCGTCACCGCCGCTCACCGCACCTGGACGCCGACCGAGGCTTTCCTGGAGGATGGCGAGCGGTTCGAGCGGGCGCAGACCTTCGAGGAGAAGAATGCCGCCTATCTCGATCTGGTGAAGGACTGGGAAGACGTGACGCCGGGCATGTATCTCTGGCGCAATGTCCAGACCTTCGCCATGAGCGACAAGTATGAGTGGGACCCGGGCAGCTCGCAGCTGACGATCTTCACCAGCGACTTCCTGACGATCGAACCCTAGGAAACGCCGGTGGCTGACCGTCAGACCGACCTGCTCGACATTCGCGGCCTGACGATAGCGCTGCCGGAGGGAGCGGACCGCGACCACGCGGTCCGTGGCCTCGATCTTTCGATCCGGCGGGGCGAGTGCGTCTGCCTCGTTGGCGAAAGCGGCTCGGGCAAGTCGATCACCGCCCAGGCCCTGCTCGACATGCTGCCGCGCGGGCTGAAGAAGACCGAAGGCGAGATCGTATTCGAAGGCGCCCCGCTGCCGGTGGGCGATTCTGCCGCCATGCGTCGCATCAGGGGCGACCGGATCGGCCTGATCTTCCAGGAGCCGGCCGCCACGCTCGATCCGGTGATGACGGTCGGAAAGCAGATCGAGGAACTGCTGCAGGTCCATGGCTTGCGCCCGGCGCGGGCGCGCCGGGCCCGCGCCCTGGAGATGATCACGGCCGTGCGACTTGCCGATCCCGAGCGCATCCACAAATCCTATCCGCACCAGCTTTCCGGCGGTCAGGCCCAGCGGATCGCGATCGCCATGGCGCTGGCGCTGAAGCCGGCGCTCCTGATCGCCGACGAGCCGACGACCGCGCTCGACGTGACCACGCAGGCGGAAATCCTGGCGCTGATCCGCGAGCTGCAGCATGAATTCGGAGCCGGCCTTCTGTTCATCACCCACGATCTTTCCGTCGTCGCCGATATCGCCGACCGGGTGATGGTGATGCGCGAGGGCGAGATCGTCGAAGCCGGCAGCCGCGACGCCATCTTCGAGGCGCCACGGCACCCCTATACGATCCGTCTGCTCGAAAGCCTGCCGCGTCCCGGCGCGAATGCGTCGCCCGAGCGGGCGGCACCTGTGGTGCTGGAAGCACGCGATATCGCCATTACCTATCATCAGCGCGACGGCGTTTTCGGCAACCGCGCCATCGAGGCCGTGCGCGGCGTATCGCTCACCCTGAAGCGCGGCGAGACCCATGGCCTTGTCGGCCAGAGCGGATCGGGCAAATCCTCGCTCGTGCGCGGCATCCTCCAGCTCGAGCCGCTCTCCGGCGGGACGGTGCTTCTCGATGGCACGGATATCGCCGCGGCCGGCATGACGCGGGCCATGCGCAAACGCATCCAGCTCGTGCAGCAGGACCCGTTCAGCGCGCTCAACCCGCGCCAGAAGGCCGGTTGGAGCGTCGCCGAGGGCGCGCTGATCCACGGCGCGACCCGGAAGCAAGCGGCTGAACGCGCCCGCGAAATGCTTGCGCTGGTCGGTCTGCCGGAACAGGCCTTCGACCGTTTTCCGCACGAATTTTCCGGCGGCCAGCGCCAGCGGCTCTGCATTGCCCGCGCGCTGGTGGTGG
>NZ_CFHTCS010000330.1:0-4791 GCF_984369615.1 Martelella sp.
ACCGGCGGCTATTACGGCGAGGCAGAAACCAGCTTCGATTTCGACATGACGATCAGGCGCGTCGCCGAGCATCCGCGCATCACCAGGCCATTTTCCGACGAAAGCTGGGAGGCGCTCAACGCGCTCGGCAACAAGGTCGACCGGCTGCTCGAGGAAACCGACATGCGCCTGACCATGGGCGGCGAGCCGACCTTCGTCTCGATCGACGATTTCGAGGCCGACGAATGGAACACCGGCGCCGTCGGTCCGACCAAGCGCGGCCTCGCGGACGAACTGATCCGACGCCTGCGGCAGCGCTTCGCGCCCGGCGGCTTCCTGCATTACGGCCAGGGCAAATGGTATCCGGGCGAGAGCCTGCCGCGCTGGACCTTTTCGCTCTACTGGCGCAAGGACGGCGTGCCGATCTGGAACAACCAGGACCTGATCGCCGAGGAGAAGCGGGACATCGAGGTCGGCGCAGACGATGCCGGCCGGCTCTTGCAGGCGATTGCCAACGAGCTGGACATCGACCCCGAGATCGTCGAGCCGGCCTTCGAGGATCCGGCCGAATGGCTGATCCGGGAGGGCAACCTGCCGGAAAATGTAGACCCTTCGAATTCGAAGCTGAAAAACGCAGAGGACCGCGCCCGCATCACCAAGGTGTTCGAGCGCGGACTGACCCAGCCGGTCGGATATGTCCTGCCCGTTCAGGCCTGGCAGGGGCGCGCCTCGGGCGTCAAATGGGTTTCGGAAAAATGGACGACCCGGCGCGGGCGCCTCTACCTCATTCCAGGCGACAGCCCGGTCGGATTTCGCCTGCCGCTCGATTCGCTCGCGTGGATCCCCCAGGCCCAGTACCCCTTCATCAACCCGCTCGATCCTTCGGTCAAGCGAGAGCCCCTGCCCGATTTCCGGGAAGACGAGGGACGCGCGCTGCCAACCGTGCGTTTCAGGTCGTTTCAGGACAGTCCGCCTGCACCGAGACCCGCTGCGTTCGGTCCGCTGATCGGCGGCCATGTGCGCACCGCAATGTCGGTTGAGCCGCGCGATGGCCGGCTGTGCATCTTCATGCCGCCGACTGAAACGCTGGAACAGTATCTCGATCTGGTCGCCTCGGCCGAGCGAGCCGCCGAGAAGCTCAACCTTCCCGTCCACATCGAGGGTTATTCGCCGCCGCAGGATGAGCGCATCAATGTCATCCGTGTCGCCCCGGACCCGGGCGTCATCGAGGTCAACATCCATCCGGCGGCAAACTGGTCCGAATGCGTGGAGACGACCACAGCCATCTACGAGGAAGCCCGCGCGACCCGGCTTGGCGCCGACAAGTTCATGATCGACGGGCGCCACACCGGCACCGGCGGCGGCAACCACGTCGTGGTCGGCGGCGCCAATCCGGGCGACAGCCCGTTCCTGCGCCGCCCGGACCTTCTGAAGAGCGTGGTGCTCCACTGGCAGCGTCACCCCTCGCTCTCCTACCTGTTCTCGAGCCTGTTCATCGGACCGACGAGCCAGGCCCCGCGCATCGACGAAGCCCGGCACGACGCGCTCTATGAGCTTGAAACGGCGATGGCGCAGATCCCGCATCCGAAGTCCGGCTTCATGCCGCCGCTGCCCTGGCTCGTCGACCGGCTGTTCCGCAACCTGCTGATCGACGTCACCGGCAATACTCACCGCGCCGAGATCTGCATCGACAAGCTGTTCTCGCCGGACGGGCCGACCGGCCGTCTCGGCCTCGTCGAGTTCCGCGGCTTCGAAATGCCGCCGAATGCGCGCATGAACCTTGCGCAGCAACTGCTCGTGCGCGCGCTTCTCGCCCGGTTCTGGAAGAACCCGCTGGAGGGCAAATTCGTGCGCTGGGGCACCACGCTGGCCGATCGCTTCATGCTGCCGCATTTCATCTGGCAGGATTTTCTCGATGTCCTGCAGGACCTCAAGGAAAACGGGCTGGAATTTCGTCCCGAATGGTTCGATGCCCAGCTGCAGTTCCGCTTTCCCTTCTTCGGCGAGGTCGAGTATGAGGGCAACAGGCTGGAGCTCCGGCAGGCGCTCGAGCCATGGAACGTGATGGGCGAACAAGGGGCGCCAGGCGGCACGGTGCGCTATGTCGATTCCTCCGTGGAACGCCTGCAGGTCCGCCTCGAGACGCGGGCGCCGGAGCGCTACATCGTCACCTGCAACGGCCGCAAGGTGCCGCTGAAGCCGACCGGGACCAACGGCGTTTCGGTGGCGGGCGTGCGCTTCAAGGCCTGGCAACCGGCCTCCGGCCTGCATCCGGTGCTGCCGGTCAACTCGCCGCTTACCTTCGACATTTACGACACATGGTCGGCGCGATCGGTCGGCGGCTGCATTTATCATGTTGCGCATCCCGGAGGGCGGAACTATGAGACCTTCCCGGTCAACGGCAACGAGGCGGAAGCAAGGCGGCTTTCGCGTTTCGAGGCCGCCGGGCACACTGCCGGCGGATATACGGTGTTCAGCGAAGCGCCGTCGCCGGAGTTTCCGCTGACGCTGGACCTCAGGCGCCCCGCAGGGCTTTGAGGCGATTCGCGATCGGGCCCGGCGCCTGATTTCGCGTCGGATACGACACATGGCGCACCGGGGTCTATTCACCCGATGCTCCCGCGCCGGCAGACGGGCGGCACGAACCGGCCCGACCGAACCGATTTGTGGCGAACAAGGTATCCCGCCCCGCATGCGCGGCCGGGGTCCTGATCAATGGGCGGCAGGAAGCGCTCCAGATGGCAGAACCGAAGGCGGAGTTTACCGCCGACAAGCATATGGCTGACGAGGATCACGAGGCGGAACCCGCCATCGCCTGGAACGCCCGGGACTATGTGCCCCTTCCCGGCGTGCCCGACGAGATGGTCGACGCCGCGGGCAAGGTGCGCGCCGTCTGGCAGCCTTTCGTCAACGCGCTTTCCGGCATGACGGCATCAGAACTATCCGAGCGCTTCGCCCGCGCCGACCGCTACCTGCGCGACGCGGGCGTGTTCTACCGCGCCTATGACGGACAGGACGACACGAGGGCCTGGCCGTTTTCCCATATTCCGGTGATCATCGACGACGACGAGTGGCAGGAACTCGCCGACGGACTGAAGCAGCGCGCGGATCTTCTCGAAGCGATGATGGCCGATTTCTACGGCGAGAACCGGCTTGTCGCCGAGGGCTTCATTCCGCCGGCGCTGGTGGCCTCCAACACCGAGTTCCTGCGACCGCTCGTCGGCATCGACCCGCCCGGCGGCCATTATCTTCACTTCATATCCTTCGAAGTCGGGCGCGGGCCGGACGGCAAATGGTGGGTGCTCGCCGATCGCGCCCAGGCGCCCTCCGGCGCGGGCTTCGCGCTGGAGAACCGGGTCGCCGCCTCGCGCGCCTTTTCCGGCATCTACGGCGACATGCATGTGCGGCGCGTGGCGGGGTTCTTCGGCGCCTTCCGCGATGCGCTGCAGGGCGACCCCGCCGGCAATGAGGGCCGCATCGGCGTGCTGACGCCGGGTCCGGCCAACGAGACCTATTACGAACACGCCTATATCGCCCGCTATCTCGGCATCTCGCTTCTGGAGGGCGAGGACCTGATCGTCGTCAACGACCGGGTGATGGTGCGTACCGTGGCGGGCCCCATGCCGGTCAGCGTGCTCTGGCGCCGGCTTGATGCCGGCTTCACCGATCCGCTCGAACTCAACCCGAATTCGCGCATCGGCACACCCGGCCTCGTCGGCGCCATTCGCGCCGGCAATCTCACCATGGTCAACGCGCTCGGATCCGGCATGGTGGAAACGCGCGCTCTGCTCGCCTTCCTGCCGGCGCTGTCGCGTCGCCTTCTGAACGAGGAGCTGAAGATCCCGTCCGTCGCCACCTGGTGGTGCGGGCAGGAGAACGAGCGCCGCCATGTGGCCGAGAACCTCGACCAGATGCTCATCGGACCGGCCTATTCGCGCATGCCGTTCTTCGACGATTCCGGGCAGTCTTTTACCGGCGAGCGGTTGCGCGCGCGCAAACCCGGCGCGGTTGCCCGCTGGCTGGACAGGCGCGGCCCCTGGCTTGTCGGCCAGGAAGCGGTCAAACTGTCGACCGCGCCCGCCTTCGTCGACGGCAAGCTTGCGCCGCACCCCTTCTCGCTGCGCGTCTTCGCCGCCCGCACAAATGATGGCTGGAGGCTGATGCCGGGCGGTTTCGCCCGCATCGGCTCGTCCGATGACGTCGCCGCGATCGCCATGCAATCCGGCGGCAGGGCTGCCGATGTCTGGGTCGTGAGCCAGACGCCGGTCGGGCGGCCAACGCTTCTGACGCGCGAGAGCCGCATTCCGCGCAACAAGCCGGCAAACCTGCCGAGCCGGGCCGCCGACAACCTTTTCTGGCTCGGCCGCTACATCGAACGCGCAGAGGGCAATCTGCGTATCCTGCGCGCCTGGCACGGCCGCTTTGCCGAGGTGGACGATCGCGGACAGGCGCTTCTGACGCGGGTGGAAGCCTATCTCGACCAGATCGGCCTCGACCTTTCCGAGGCCGCCCTGCCGCCGAGCCTCCTGCGCGACATCGACAGCGCCGTCTATTCGGCCGGCAATATCCGCGACCGTTTCTCCCCCGATGGCTGGCTGGCGCTGAACGACCTTTCGAAGACCACGCGCCGCTTCGTCGACCGGGTCAAGCCCGGCGATGACGCCGCCCATGCCGTGACGGTGCTGTTGCGCAAGCTGGCGGGCTTTGCCGGTCTTGTGCACGAGAACATGTACCGTTCCACCGGCTGGCGTTTTCTCTCGATCGGCCGCTATCTGGAGCGCGGCCTGCACATGACCCGGCTGCGGGACCTCG
>NZ_CFHTCS010000331.1:0-4790 GCF_984369615.1 Martelella sp.
GGACCAAGGATATTGAGTCAGCTAATAAGCCAGAGACTGCGGAATGATTACCAGGCCATCCCAGGGCCTCTCTGGAGGGCCTGAGGGTCTTCCCGGTGATATAGAGTTGGTCTGTTCGCTGCTGGCCTCTGGCGCCAAGCGCGTTCTGGTTTCCGCTCCCTCGGCCGGCGCCGACAAGACGATCGTCTACGGCGTCAACCAGGATACGCTGACCAAGGACGACATGATCGTCTCCAACGGTTCGTGCACCACCAACTGCCTCGCGCCGATCACCTATGTGCTCAACGAGAAGTTCGGCATCGAGCGTGGCTACATGACCACGATCCATTCCTATACAGGCGATCAGCCGACCCTCGACACCATGCACAAGGACCTTTACCGCGCCCGCGCGGCGGCCCTGTCGATCATCCCGACGTCCACCGGCGCGGCGAAGGCGATCGGTCTCGTCATTCCGGAACTGAAGGGCAAGCTCGACGGTTCCTCGATCCGCGTTCCCACGCCGAACGTTTCGGTCGTTGATCTGAAATTCGTGCCGTCCAAGGACGTGACGGCGGAAGAGGTCAACGCCGCAATCAAGGAAGCGGCCGAGGGCAAGCTGAAGGGCGTTCTCGAGTACAATGACGAGCCGCTCGTCTCTCGCGACTTCAACCACGACCCGGCATCCTCGATCTTTGCCGCCCAGCAGACCAAGGTTCTGGAAGGCAAGCTCGTACGCGTGCTCTCCTGGTACGACAATGAATGGGGCTTCTCCAACCGCATGGCCGACGTCGCGGTCGCCATGGGCAAGCTGCTCTAGCGTATCGGCGCGAAAATCGGACCCGATTTTCGGAATGCATGATGCGTAGATTCAACAGGTTAGAGCGCCGTGCGTGCGAATGGACGCGCGGCGCTCCAAAGTCTCTCGGGTTGTCTTGAACCCTAACCTGCATGTCTGATCCAGCTGGAAAACGCTCGGGGGCTGAACGTCTCCGGGCGTTTTTCTATTCGTCTCCGCGTCGTTCCGCGGTTCTCTCGTCCACTTTTTGACGAGTGCCTTGCGTCTGGCGAAGCGCACCTCCATCGAGGTCTGGACTGTATGGCGACGGCCACGAACTGTCATGCCATCCTGCCAAGCGGCGGCCGTTCGCCTTCGCAAACCAGCTGGAAGAGGTCGCGCCATCATTGCCGGCCTCCACTCCAGCAATGGTCACGGGCCACATAAGCCAATCCATCAAATGCCGGGAGCGAACACGGCGGAGCTCAGAATTTCTTCGTCAGATAGGTTGATATCGTGTTCTTCGAAAAATCATAGACATCGACATTCGAGAAGTTCTGCGTGTAGGCATATTCGAGGCGTGGGGCGAAGCCCCTGACCGCCAGATTGCGCAGCGTGATGCCCAGCGAGGCCTGGATACGCTGATCGGAGCGTTTTTTGCCCGCGAGATAGGTTATATCCTGATATCGGCGATCGTCCGCGAAAATCGAGATATCGGAAATCGCTCCGAAATTCCATTCCCGGAAATATTGCGCATTCAGGGAGAACCGGACATAGCTGTTGGTGTCGTTAGCGGCGTCAACAAAGCTGACATTGCCGCCGAAACGCACCGAACTTGCGGACGAGATGGCGTAGAGATGGCTGATTCCCAGCACGGTCTCGCTGCCGTCGAGCGCATCGCGGTCGTGGTAATCAAGCTTGCGCCACAGGCCGCGCAACGTTGTAACGCCCTTTCGGCCCATATTGTGCCGCAGCGAGAAGGCGGGGCCGAGCGACCAGCGATAGGGCTCTTCGCCCTTCATCACATACTGGCCGACCAGACCGCCGGTCACCGTCCAGTCACCCATTTCGCGGCGATAATCGACGAAACTGTCGAAGTAGCTCGTGTTGAAGCTGGTATCGCGATACCAGTTCCCGTTCACCCCGCCGCCTATGGTGATCGATGAGATCTCATCGAGGTCGAAACGGTAGGATCCGTCCACCCCATAGCCATAGCCGATGCCGCTTTTCTTCTTGGCAGGCAGTATGGGAATGCCGCCGACATAGACGAGATCGGCGTCGGGGGCTTCGGTGATGTTGGTGCTGGGGGCTATGGAGAGATAGCCGCCAAGCGACCAGGGACGGATCGTGCGGGCCCTGGCGGCGAGGCGTTCGTAGAACCTGCGCTCTTCGGCACTGCTGGCGCTTCCGGCCAGAAGTTCGAAGTGATGCAGCGATGCGTTGCCCTCGCCCTGTTCGTAGAGAACGCCGGCAAGTTCGCGCCGGACGTTGCGGGCTTTCGGATTTTGCGAAAGAATGGCGCGAAGAGCGCTTGCCGCTTCCGGCAACCGGCCCTGCTGCTCCAGAATGAGAGCCTGCGTGAAGGCCGCGGCAAGCGTCTTGCCCTTTTCGTCGGCGGCAAAGCTTTCCGCCAGCGCCATTGCATCTTCGTAGCGCCCGTATTCGACCAGCACGCGCACCGCGTCAAAACCGGTCACGCTGGACTGTTTTGCGAAGCCACCTTGCGGAATGCCCATCGTGAATAAGCCAAGGGCGAACGCGAGCATGAAGCGCTTTGTGCGCTCCAGCCGCTGCTCCAGGCCGCGCGCCGGGTCTCGCGCGCGCGGCTCAGATCTGCGGTCGGTCATCGGTCTCAGTCTGCCCGGTTCGCCTGGAACACGCCGATGGTTGCCTTGGTCGGATTGTCGGCATTGTCAAAGGCAGCCACACTGCCGGCCGTCGAACTCGCGCCGCCGCCAAAAAGCGAACCCTTGACGCTGGAGCCTTCGCCGGCCGGATCACCGCCGATCGTCACGCTGTCAGCCACATAGGCAGCGCTGTTTTTGTCCATAGTGCCCGAGAAGCCAACATCGTCCATGGCGCCGATCGGCGCGTCGCCGTCATAGATGGTCAGGTCGCTGAAATCACCCGAAACCGCGCCGTTTTGAAAGTCGACGGTGATTGCGCTCGAGCCGGACACCAGGCCGCCGGCGGCGCCATTCTGCGCCTCGCCGAAATAGTCGCCCCGATAGGTGCCAGTGCCTTCCTGCGGCAGATCGGATATGGTGTCGCCGCTGTAAAGAGCGATGAAGTCGCCGTTCCCCTCGTCATTTTCATCGTCCACGGTGATATACATGGCGCCCGAAGAGCTGTTGTCATCTTCGGAACCGAGGAATGCTTCCAGTGTCGCTGTCTGGCCGTTCAGCTCGGAGGTGCTGCCAACCTCGCTGAAGGACAGGCTCTGGCCGTTATAGGTGCCGGATGTGAAGCTAACCGAAATGTTGCCATTGTCATCTTCGGTATAGTCGCCCGTCGCATCGGCAACCGTCGTGACGGATCCGTTCCTCAGTTGAACAGTGGTTCCGCCAACGGTGTAGCTGCCGTCGCCGCCGCCGGGTTGGCCTCCCGGTGCGCCGCCGCCGCCATTGCCCGGATCCCCCGAAGAACTGTTGCCGGACGTGCTGCTGCATCCGGCCACCGCGATCATTGCGGTGCCTGCTAGAGCAGCCAGAAAGTTCTTGTTCATTGCCCCTAACTCCATCATTCACTTTTGAAATCGCGCATTTTTCAGCGCAGCGCTTGGCGAGGCTAAAGTGAAGATATCGGAAGCGCGCCCCCCATTTGGGGGGTAGGACGGCTCTCTAGCCAAATTATCATTTGGCAAGCGGCTATTCGAGGCTGTTGTTCTGGAGCGATCGCGTTATGCCTTGGCGAAAGGGATCAAACGCAAGAGGCTTGCTTCTTACCGCTTACGGCGCCCGACGTCTTGACTTCCGCGCGCTGTTCCGGCGGGGCGTCACGCAAATGCGCAGCCAGAAGCTCAAAATGGCTGACGACGAGAAGATGGCCGGCGTCCGGTACGATGGCAAGGGGCGCGGCTATCTGTGTCGCCAGTTCGGAAGCGACCTCCGGAGGACACATCTTGTCCTGCGCGCCCTGCAAAAGCGACACCGGCATGGGGAGCGTCTTTGCCTGCGCGGCCCAGTCGCGTTGATTTGTGGCCAGATCGGCGACGATGCTTGTCGTTGAGCGCTCGGCAATCAGGGACAACCAGTCCAGCGCCCATCCGGTGTCGATATAATGTTCTATCACGGCGAGATCGGCAGGCGATTCGCGATAGCCGTGGCGGTAGGCGCGCCCGGCAAGCTCGGGTCTGCGCGCAATGGCCGCATAAGCCCTGACAAGAGCGGCGAAAATATGCGGGTTTTTCCGGGAGGCATTGGTGAGCGCGCTCTGCAGCCCGCGATTTTTCGACCCTGAGGCCATGGAGGGCGGATGCGGCACACCGGCAAGCATCAGGCATTCGGTCAGTTCGGGAAAACGCGCCGCGAAATGGACCGCCCAGGAAACGCCCGCGTTTGTCGCCACACAGGTTACCGGGCCGCCAACGAAGTGTCTGATATATTCCGCAACGGCTTCGGTCTGGGTTTCCAGAACATGCGAAGGTTCGGCGCTCGAGGCCCCGGGAGAGAAGAAACGCGGCACGACCAGCCAGCGTAGCCCGTTGCGGTTGAGTATCTTTACCTTGTCGTTGCACAGCACGGTCGGGGAAAGCAGGCTGTGGAAATAAAGGCAGGGCTTTCCTTTCCGGTCGCCGAATTCCCACACCGGCAGTTCCGTGCCGTTTTCCAGCGCCACCGAGTGAACGAGAACATCGCGGCCATAATGCCGCCTGAGCAACGCCCGCTCCGGACTGGCCGGCGACCTGCGCCCGAATGACTCGGTGAAATACCCCAGCAGACGGATGGAGAGCGTACGTGTGAGCGCCGCCTGACTGGCGACGTCGAATTTCTGGAAGATGACCTGCAACTGCTTGCGCTTGGTATCATAAGAGGTA
>NZ_CFHTCS010000332.1:0-4772 GCF_984369615.1 Martelella sp.
GCGCGCTTTTCATAGTCCTTGCCGCCGGTGGCGACGAGCTTCTGCTCGACGGTGGCCGCGGTGGAGGAGGGCGGCGCGACTTCTACGCGGGCCGGATTCTGCAGGAACCGGTCGGCGAGCTTCTGGATCTCCGGCGGCATAGTCGCCGAGAAGAACAGCGTCTGGCGCGTGAACGGAATGAGCTTGGCGATCCGCTCGATATCGGGAATGAAGCCCATGTCGAGCATGCGGTCGGCCTCGTCGATGACGAAAATCTCGACGCCGGTCATCAAAAGCTTGCCGCGCTCGGTATGGTCGAGGAGGCGTCCGGGCGTGGCGATCAGCACATCGGCGCCGCGCTCGATCTTGCGGTCCTGTTCGTCAAAGGAGACGCCGCCGATCAGGAGCGCGACGTTGAGCTTGTGTTTCTTGCCGTATTTCTCGAAATTTTCGGCAACCTGGGCCGCGAGTTCGCGCGTCGGCTCGAGGATCAGCGTGCGCGGCATGCGGGCGCGGGCGCGGCCGCGCTCCAGAAGCGTCAGCATGGGCAGCACGAAAGAGGCGGTCTTGCCGGTGCCGGTCTGGGCGATGCCGCAAACGTCGCGGCGGGTCAGTGCGTGCGGTATCGCGCCCGCCTGGATGGGCGTCGGTTCGCTGTAACCGGCTTCGGTTACGGCGGAAAGTACTTTGGGGCTGAGCCCAAGATCTGAAAATGAGGTCAAAGGGAAACGTGTTCCGTGTTGTCGTTGACAAATAGACGGATCCTTGGCCGCCTTCGCGTTTACGAGGGCGGGATAGTACCAAACCGCGCGAGAGTCAAGAAAAGCCCGGAAGCATGGGGGCTCGCGGGCTCTTTTCGCGTCGCTTTTCGGGCAGTGTCCGGGGCCGGCCTCAGCCTTCGCCCCCGACTTCGGCAAGTACGGCCTCGGCATGGCCGTCGACCTTGACCTTGCGCCATATCTTTTTGAGAACGCCGTCCGGCCCGATCAGGAAGGTGGAGCGTTCGATGCCCATGAATTTGCGGCCATACATGCTCTTTTCCTTCCACACGCCGTAGGCCTCGGCGACGCTGTGGTCCTCGTCGGAGCCGAGCAGCACGGCAAGGTCATGCTTCTTCGCGAAGCGGCCGTGGCTTTGAAGCGTGTCGGGCGAAACGCCGATGACAATTGCTCCGGCCTTCTCGAATTCATCGGCAAGGGCGGTAAAGGCGACGGCCTCGACCGTGCAGCCCTTGGTGTCATCCTTCGGATAGAAATAAAGCACAAGCCACTTGCCCTTCGCATCGGCAGCTGAGAAAACCCGCCCTTCGGCAACCGGCAGGCTAAAATCAGGGGCCTTTTCGCCCTCTTTCACGTCGCTCATCGGCAAACACTCCTCGTTCATACCATGTTCAAGTCGAATTCCGGATATATGGCCTTGGGCAAACGCTGTTCGCGCTGATTGTCTGCTTGCCAGCCATGCGCGTCATCATGATTATCATACCCGTGTCTGAGGGGATTCGCGCCGGATATCTCCTTGATCACGAATATAGTATTCGTCGGGGCGGATTTGAAAGACAGGAACGACAGAGAGACCTACATTCGCGGTGAGCGCACGCGGTTCAACCGTCGCGAGCGCGTCGCGCTTCATCGTTTGCCCTCCGCCCAGACGCATGATCCGCATATCGTCCACACGCGCCCGCACCACCGGTTCTCCCACGCCTGCGCGCGGCTGTTCCTGTTTTTCGTGCTCGGTCTCGCCATCCTCTTCGCGGCGATCTTCTACATCATCGAAAGCGGCTCGCTCGACCGGTTCCTTGCGGAGAAGGCCAACGAGCAGATCCGCACCGCCATGCCGGACGGCTATCACGCCCGCATCGATGCGGCGGCGTTGCGCGTCGGCTCCGGCCTCTCGCTCAGGCTCAATGTCAGCGGCGTGAACCTGATCGGGCCCGGCGAGAAACAGATCGCCTCGATCGGCGTGCTGAGCTTCGCCGTCGACCCGATGAGCCTGGCGCGCGGGCAGATCTCGGTCAACGCGGTGCAGGCGGACAACATCGACATCGATTCGTCCGCCTTGCCCTCGACGGGAACCTTCAGGCTGACCGACCATCGCGTCGACAGCCTTCCGATCCTGGTGGAGCAGATATTCACCCAGACCGATCTTGCCCGCGGGATCCTGAGCGCGGCGGAGACCCAGTCGATCCAGCTCAGCGACATCCAGTTTCCCGTCGGCAGCGCCTCTCCCGGCAAGACTGTTTCCGTCGATATTCGCGAGGTCAACCTGAACCTCCTGCCGGATGGCGTTTTGCGGGTCGACGGCGCGGTCTCGCTGGACGGGACGACGACGGGTTTCACGCTCGAGGCGATGGCGGACCGCGGCCGCACCAGAAGTCTTCAGGCCGAGGTCAGCAATGTCAGGCTGACGCCGTTCCTGCTGCAGGAAAACGATGACGGCGAGGCGATGATGGGCGTCGAGGGCACGGCGGACATGGCGATCGCCCTGACGCGGGCCGCGCCCGGCGGGCTGCCGGAGGTGATGGCGGAATTCGATGTTGCGAAGGGGCGCTTCGTTGCCGATTCGATTGCGCGCGCCTTTTCCGATGCGCGGCTCAACCTCACCTATGACACGGCGAAACAATCGCTCGAACTGACGGATTCCTCGATCGAGTTCGACGGCAGCCGTTTTCCCTTCACCGCCGGCATCATGGATATAGACCGCTTCCGGCCCGGTGCGGAGCAGCCCGGCTACGCGCTCGACATTCTGGTGCGCGGCGGCCGCTTCAAGTCTCGCGAGCCCGGCCTGCCGCCGCTGATCTTTGACGCGAAATTCACCGGCGAATACCAGACGGACAATCCGCGCCTGCTTCTCGACAATATCGCCGTCAGTTCGCCGCAGGGCATCATGGCCGCCTCTTTCAAGGCCGTGTTCGGCAACGCGACCTCGCCGGAGCTTTCCTTCGGCGCGCGCATCGAGCGCATGGACACCGAGGCGGTCAAGCAGCTCTGGCCCTTCTGGATCGCGCGCAAGCCGCGCGAATGGGTCAGTCGCAACCTGCATGGCGGCGTGGTGACCGACGGCGATATCGCCGTCTATCTTCCCGCCGGGCGGATCGAGGGGCAGGGCATTCCCGTCAACCTCGACGAGACCGAACTCAAGATCGCCTTCGACATCGACGATACCCGCATCACGCTCAACGATCAGTTTCCCGACGTGAACCGCAGCGATGCGCGGGTGGAGATCAACGGCGGCAGCGTCGATGTCGAGATCGAGGAAGGAACGCTCAACATCGCCAAGGGCAGGACCATCCGGCTTGCCGAAGGCACCTTCGCGATAGCCGACACCTATGCAAAGCCGCTGACGGGAGAAGTGGACGTGATGCTCGCCGGCAGCATCGGCGATCTCGTTGAACTTGCCGCCGCGCCGCCGATCAACGCGCTCAAGGGCATGGATTTCGCGCCCGCCGATTTCTCCGGTAACGCCGAGGTCAATGTCAAGGCGCGGTTCCCGCTGGACGAGCCGGGACCGCTGCCGCCGACCTGGAGCGTTGCCGCCGATATCAGCGAAGGGAAATTGGCAAAGCCGGTCAGCGGCTATGCGGTCGCCGACCTGTCCGGCCTGCTGGAGATTGTCCCCGACCGGCTTGCCTTCGAGGGGACGGGCAGCGCCGACGGCGTGCCGCTGGATATCGAATGGGCCGAGCCGCTCGGACCGGATTCGGCCGCAAAATCCGTGCTCTGGCTTACAGCCGACCTCGACGACGCCGAGCGCGAGAAACTGGCGCCCGGTCTCGGCAGCTATGTCGACGGTCCGATCTCGATGACCGTTGAAAACGAGCCCGAGGGCAGCCGGATCACGCTCGACCTCAACAAGACGGTGCTTTCCCTGCCGTGGATGGGCTGGCAGAAGGCGAGCGGCGTTCCGGCGACGCTCTCCTTCCGGGTGGACACCGAAAGCAAAGACGGGCTGACGGTTCTCGAGGACCTGACGCTCTCCGGCAGCGGGCTCGCCGCGCACGGCAGCGTGACCCTCGACAAGGACGGTCTCCTGTCGACGACGCTGACCCATGTCGCGCTGAGCGAGGGCGACGACGTCAACATCGCCATTCAGCGCGAACAGAACGGCCTCGATGTCGTCGTGACTGGCCGAAGCTTCATGGCGAGCCCGATTCTCGATCATCTCAGTTCGGCAGGGGATGACAGCGGCTCGTCCGACGATAACGGCAACGCCCGCGTTCATTTCGATTTCGCCCGCGTTACCGGCGAGGGCGGCCGGCAGCTTTCTTCCGTCTCCGGCGATCTTCTGGTCAGAAAAGGCGATCTTGCGAACGGGACGCTTTCGGCGACGACGGCCACGGGCCAGCCGTTGACGCTGAAACTCGGCAATGACGGCGGCAGCAAGACCGTCTCGCTCTCCACATCGGGAACCGGGGCGCTGCTGCGTTTCCTCGGCGTCTATCAAAAAATGTCCGGCGGCACGCTCGACCTGAACCTGGCCGAGACCGCGACCGGCTGGCACGGCATGCTCGACCTTGCCGAATTCCGTCTGATCAACGACCAGCAGTTGAAGCAGCTTCTGTCCTCGCCGGCCGCTGCCAACGGCAAAAGCCTGAACGCGGCCTATCGCAACCAGCTGAACGAAAGCGAGCAGCGCTTTCAGCGCGCCCAGGCGGTGATCGATGTTTCCGACGGCGTGCTGCAGGTCTCCGACGCATTCGTGCGCGGTGATCAGGTGGGCGCGACCTTCAAGGGCGTGGTGCGCGATGCCGCCGGCAATATCGACATGACGGGCACCTTCATGCCCGCCTACGGCCT
>NZ_CFHTCS010000333.1:0-4769 GCF_984369615.1 Martelella sp.
GTTCACCCCTCTCTGCCCCTGTCGGGGCATCTCTCCCTCAAGGGGAGAGATTGTTTGTCCGTGGCGAGCCGGTGAGGCCAACTGGCGCATTTTTCTCGCCAGGGCGAGCGGTGCGACCTGTTGCAGGGCGCGCAGGTTCTTCTTGGCATTTGCCTGCACCTCCATCAATCTCCCCCCTTGAGGGGGAGATGTCGCGAAGCGACAGAGGGGGGTATACCGTGCCGCATCACAAGGTGTCGAAACGTTTGCGCTCCAATTCAAGGCGCATGCGAAAGGGCATGACCGAAGCAGAACTGAAGCTCTGGAACGAGCTGCGCGCGGGGCGGTTGGAGGGGCTGCAGTTTCGGCGTCAGATGCCGATCGATCGCTACATTGCCGATTTCGCCTGCCCCACTCACAAACTGATCATCGAGGTCGATGGCTCGCAGCATGGCGAAAGGCTCGCTGAAGACGCAGGACGCACGACGCGCCTCGCCGCGCTCGGCTGGACCGTGGTCCGCTTCTGGAACGACGATGTGCTGCGCGATATCGACGCCGTTTGCACCCATATTCTGAGAACCATCGGGGAGCATGAGTCATGACGGAACCCAGCTTCTCCGGCGGCTGTCAGTGCGGGGCGGTGCGCTACCGTGTCGAAGGCGCGCTGTCCTATCCGCATATCTGCCATTGCCGGATGTGCCAGAAGGCATCGGGCAATTATTTCATGCCGCTTGCCGGGACGGATCATCAGCGCTTCAGTATCACGCGCGGCGTGCCGGGCTGGTTTCATTCCTCCGATCAGGTCCGGCGCGGCTTCTGCGCGGCCTGCGGCACGCCGCTGTTCTTCGAGACTGTGGGGGATAATCATATCGCGGTCACGCTCGGCAGTCTGGATGACCCGTCGGCCTTTCCGCCGGTCTCGCAGGATGGCGTAGAGGGGCGGGTGTCCTTCTTCCATGCGCTGTCCGACCTTCGGGAGAAGCCGACCGACCGATCCGATCTGCCGGGCGGTAATGACGCGATTTTCGCCAGCACCCGCCAGCACCCCGACCACAACACCGAAAAATGGCCGCCCGAGGATGACACGGACGCCGGATAACAAGGCCGAGAACGGCCACTTTCACGGGATGGAGACCCACGACATGGAAAAGCGCGAGCGCATCTATCTGTTCGACACCACATTGCGCGACGGCCAGCAGACGCCGGGCATCGACTTTTCGGTGGAGGACAAGATCGCCATTGCCGACATGCTGGATCAGGCCGGCATCGATTATGTCGAGGGCGGCTATCCGGGCGCGAACCCGACGGACACGGCCTTTTTCGCCGCGACGCGCACGAGATCCGCGAAGATGACGGCCTTCGGCATGACCAAGCGCGCCGGCGTGTCGGCCTCGAACGATCCGGGGCTTGCCGCGCTGATCGCCTCCAACAGCGAGGCGGTCTGTCTGGTGGCGAAAAGCTGGGACTATCACGTGGACGTGGCGCTTGGCATCACCAATGACGAAAACCTTGCCTGCATTGCCGAGAGCGTGGCCGCCGTCGCGGCATCGGGCAAGGAGGCGATGGTCGATTGCGAGCACTTCTTCGATGGCTACAAGGCAAACCGGCCCTATGCGCTCTCCTGCGCCAGGGCCGCCTATGACGCCGGCGCGCGCTGGGTGGTGCTGTGCGACACCAATGGCGGCACGCAACCGGACGAGATCGCGGAAATCATCGCGGATGTCATCGCGAGCGGCATTCCTGGGACGTCGCTCGGTATTCACGCCCATAACGATACGGGTCAGGCGGTCGCCAATTCGCTTGTCGCCGTGCGCGCGGGTGTGCGCCAGGTCCAGGGCACGCTGAACGGCATCGGCGAGCGCTGCGGCAATGCCAATATCATTACGCTGGCGGCAACGCTTTCCCTGAAGGAGCGCTATGCCGAACGCTACGTACTCGGCCTCGATGACGAGCAGCTTGCCGAGCTGACCGCGCTTTCCCACGGTTTCGACGAGCTGTTGAACCGCGCGCCGGACCCGCAGCTTCCCTATGTCGGCGCCTCCGCCTTTGCCACCAAGGCCGGCATCCATGCCTCGGCGCTTTTGAAGGACCCGCGCACCTATGAACATGTGGATCCGGAAAGGGTCGGCAACACCCGCAGGGTGATGGTCTCCGACCAGGGCGGCAAGTCGAACTTCATCAACGAACTGAAGCGCCGCGGAATCACCGTAGCTAAGAATGATCCGCGCCTCGACAAGCTGATCACGATCGTCAAGGAACGCGAATCCATGGGCTATGCCTATGAGGGCGCGGATGCGAGCTTTGAGCTTCTGGCGCTGCGCGAACTCGGCAGCGTGCCGCATTTCTTCCACGTCGAAAGTTTTCGCGTCATGGTCGAACGCCGCTATGACAGCCATGGCCGGATCAAGACCGTGTCAGAGGCGGTGGTCAAGCTGGAGATCGACGGGCGGCAGATGATGTCGGTTTCCGAAGGCGATGGTCCGGTCAACGCGCTCGACAGGGCCTTCCGCAAGGATCTCGGCAAGTTCCAGTCCGAGATCGCCGACCTCAAGCTTGCCGACTACAAGGTGCGTATCCTCAACGGCGGCACGGAGGCGATCACACGCGTGCTGATCGAAAGCATCGATGATGACGGCGTGCGCTGGTGGACGGTCGGCGTTTCGGAAAACATCATCGATGCGTCCTTCCAGGCGCTGATGGATTCCATCACCTTCAAGCTGATGAAGAACCGCGCCCTTGCCGGCCGGGTCGCGGCGGAGTGAGGCGCGACCCGGCGATTTCCATCATCATTGTTGATGGGTGCTTCACCAGAAACGGGTGGCGCGCGGCGCCAATCGTCGATATCTGCATTTGATCAACCGATGGGAATGCGCCATGGCGGCCAATGAGACTGATACGATCGTGACCGCGCCGGTAAAGACGGTCGCCGACGGCGATACGCCCAAGGGCTTCGTTCTGGCGCTCGTCGTCTTCATGATGTGGGGGTTCCTTCCGCTCTATCTCAAGCTGGTGGCTCACCTGCCGCCCCTGGAGGTGCTTGCGCACCGCATCATCTGGTCGGTGCCCTTCGCCGGCGTCGTCGTCGGCTATGCGGGGCAGGGCGGCGAGATCGCTGCGGCCTGCCGCCAGCCGAAGACCCTCGCCGTCGTCGCCCTCTGCAGCGTCTTCATCTGCATCAACTGGGGCACCTATATCTGGGCCGTATCGAATGCGCACACGGTGGATGCGGCGCTCGGCTATTTCATCAATCCGCTCTTCTCCATTGCCCTGGCTGCGGTGATCCTGCGCGAGCAGCTTTCGAGGACGCAGCTCATGGCGATTGCGCTCGCCGTGATGGCCGTGGTCATCATGGCGGTCGAGATCGGCAGCATACCGGTTGTCGCGCTGCTTCTGCCGTTCTCCTTCGGCATGTATGCCTTCCTGCACAAGATCGTGCCCATCGGCGGCAATCCGGGGTTCACGCTCGAGGCGCTGATCATGAGCCTCCCGGCAGCAGGCTATATCATCTGGCTGGAAGCAACCGGCAACGGCCATTTCCTCGGCTCGCTCCCCGATGCGCTGCTTTTGATCGGCTGCGGCGCGGCGACCGCCATTCCGCTGATGATCTACGCCAATGCCGCAAAGCTTCTGAAGCTCTCGACCATCGGCATCATGCAGTATATCGCGCCGAGCATGATCTTCCTGATCGCGGTTCTGGTCTTCCGCGAGCCGCTGCAACCGGTCAAGCTCCTCGCCTTTGCCCTGATCTGGGCGGCGCTGGCGATTTACACCTCGTCTCTCCTGCGCGCCCGCCGCAGGCCAGCCCCGGCGTCGCGCTGAAGGCGGCCGGCAACCGCTTTCAGCCGGAAAACAGCCAGGATTTCAGCGCCTTGGTCACGCGCGGCATGACGACATAGGTCATCGCCAGCACCTGAATGACGGCGATCGTCAGCGTCTTGGCCCAATGCGGCCAGTCGGGAACGAGCGGCGGCACGATCAGTTGCAGGGGGTAGACCAGCACGAATACGACGGCGATCAGGACGACCGACATCTTCCAGCGCGGCGCAGGCCTTGTTACCGGCAGTTCCGGCAGTTCGAACCAGGCTTCAAGCCCGCTGACGCGACGGCGCTCGGTCTCGCCCTCGACTAGATCGCCCAGAAGGGCGACGTAGTCCGCGCGGGCCGAGGAGTTTTCCCAGGCCTCGCAATGGGCGAAGCTGTCGAAGCGGTAGATCAGCACATAGCGCCCGCCGGTCTTGCCGGAGGGCTTCAGGATATTGACGCCCATATGGCCGGGGAAGCCCCTGGCCGCCTCGACGATGCCGTGCAGCCAGGCCTCGTAGTCGGCCTCGTGGCCGGGGCGCACCCGGCGCGAGACCTGAACCGTTACCGGGCCTTCCTCACCGGGCTCGACGAACCCCCCGGTCATGACCCGGCATCGGGCGCGGGGAATTTCGGCTTGCCGGCGATGCCCCAGTGATGGCCCGGCACCTCGCGCAGGACCACGCGCACGCTCTCGATCGGCACGCCGGTGGTCTCGACAACCGCTTCGGTCAGCTTTTCGATCAGCTTTTCCTTCACCGCGTTGCTGCGGCCCTCGATCATGGTTACGTCGACGAAAGGCATGTCACTCTCCCACGTTGAAGGCGACGGTGCCGAGCCGCTCGACCTCAAGCGTCACGGCCTGTCCGGCAGCCATCGGAATAGCGGCCGTCGCGCCACCGGCAAGCACGATGTCGCCCGCCTTTAGCTCCTCGCCGGCAGCCGCCACCATGCGCGCGGCGGCGACGAGCGAGCGGACCGGGTGGCCG
>NZ_CFHTCS010000334.1:0-4751 GCF_984369615.1 Martelella sp.
CTGAACGCGATGCTCAATCTCTATGACGAGAACGGGCACATCCAGTTCGACAAGGACCGGATGGCGGCCAAGCAGTATTTTCTGCAGCATGTGAACCAGAACACCGTGTTTTTCCATAACCTCCGGGAAAAGCTCGATTATCTGGTCGATGAAGGCTATTACGAGCAGGAAGTGCTGGATCAGTATTCCTTCAACTTCGTGCGCGACCTGTGGGACCATGCCTTCGACAAGAAGTTCCGCTTCCAGACCTTCCTCGGCGCCTTCAAATATTATACCGCCTATACGCTGAAGACGTTTGACGGCAAACGCTATCTGGAGCGCTATGAGGACCGCGTCTGCATGGTGGCGCTGGCGCTGGCCAAGGGCGACGAGCAGCTTGCGACCGCACTGGTCGATGAAATCATCGCCGGCCGCTTCCAGCCGGCGACGCCGACCTTCCTCAACGCCGGCAAGAAGAGCCGCGGCGAGCTTGTGTCCTGCTTCCTTCTGCGCGTTGAAGACAATATGGAGAGTATCGGCCGCTCGATCAATTCGGCGCTGCAGCTTTCCAAGCGCGGCGGCGGCGTGGCGCTTTCGCTCACCAATATTCGCGAGCACGGCGCGCCGATCAAGAAGATCGAGAACCAGTCCTCCGGCGTCATCCCGGTGATGAAGCTGCTCGAGGACTCCTTCTCCTACGCCAACCAGCTTGGCGCGCGCCAGGGCGCTGGCGCGGTCTATCTCAACGCCCACCACCCGGACATCATGCGCTTCCTCGACACCAAGCGCGAGAATGCGGATGAAAAGATCCGCATCAAGACGCTGTCGCTCGGCGTGGTGATCCCGGACATCACCTTCGAGCTCGCCCGCAACAATGAGGACATGTACCTGTTTTCGCCCTATGACGTCGAACGCGTCTACGGCAAGGCGATGACCGAGGTGGAGATTTCCAAGCACTATCGCGAGATGGTCGACAACCCGGAAATCCGCAAGAAGAAGATCAATGCCCGCGCCTTCTTCCAGACGCTGGCCGAACTGCAGTTCGAGAGCGGCTATCCCTATATCCTGTTCGAGGATACCGCCAACCGCGCCAATCCGGTCGAAGGCCGGATTTCCATGAGCAATCTCTGCTCGGAAATCCTGCAGGTTTCGGAAGCCAGCGAATTCAACGAGGACCTGTCCTACAAGCATATGGGCAAGGACATTTCCTGCAATCTCGGCTCGATGAACATCGCCATGGCGATGGATTCGGAGGATTTCGGCCGTACTGTCGATACCGCGATCCGCGCGCTGACGGCCGTGTCCGACATGAGCCACATCTCCTCCGTACCGTCGGTCGAAAAGGGCAATGACGAGAGCCATGCCATCGGGCTTGGCCAGATGAACCTGCACGGCTATCTCGCCCGCGAGCGCATCTTCTACGGCTCGGAGGAAGGCGTCGACTTCACCAATATGTATTTCTACGCCGTGACCTATCACGCGCTGAAGGCCTCGAACCGGATCGCCGTCGAACGCGGCGTCTCCTTTGCCGGCTTCGAGAACTCGAAATATGCCAGCGGTGAATATTTCGACAAATATACCGAGAAGGAATGGGCGCCGGCGACCGAGCGCGTGCGTGACCTGTTCGAAAAGGCCGGCATCGACCTGCCGACGCAGGAAGACTGGCTGGCACTGAAGGACGCGGTGATGAAGGGCGGGCTCTATAACCGCAACCTGCAGGCCGTGCCGCCGACCGGATCGATCTCCTACATCAACAATGCCACGGCCTCGATCCACCCGATCGTGTCCAAGATCGAGATCCGCAAGGAAGGCAAGATCGGCCGCGTCTATTACCCAGCGCCGTTCATGTCGAACGACAATCTCGAATATTACCAGGACGCCTACGAGATCGGACCGGAGAAGATCATCGACACCTATGCGGCTGCCACCCAGCATGTCGACCAGGGCCTGTCGCTGACGCTGTTCTTCCGCGACACGGCGACCACCCGCGATGTCAACAAGGCGCAGATATACGCCTGGAAGAAGGGCATCAAGACCATCTATTACATCCGTCTTCGGCAGATGGCGCTCTCGGGCACCGAGGTCGAAGGCTGCGTCTCCTGCAGCCTGTGATGAAGGGCAAGAAAACCATGAACATGCAGACCAAACCCGCCATCGCCGTGCCGCGCGCCGTCAACTGGAACCGCGTTGCCGACGAGAAGGATCTCGAAGTCTGGAACCGTCTGACGGGCAATTTCTGGCTGCCGGAGAAGGTGCCGCTGTCGAACGATATTCCGTCATGGTCGACGCTGAAGGAGAACGAGCAGCAGTTGACGATCCGCGTCTTCACCGGCCTGACGCTGCTCGACACCATACAGAACACGATCGGCTCCATCAGCCTGATGCCGGATGCGGTAACACCGCATGAAGAGGCGGTTCTGTCGAACATCTCGTTCATGGAAGCCGTGCACGCGCGCTCCTATTCGTCGATCTTCTCGACGCTGTGCTCGATGGCCGAGGTCGACGACGCCTATCGCTGGTCGGAGGAAAATGCGTTTCTCCAGGAGAAGTCGCGTCTGATCCTGCACGAATACCGCGCGACCGACCCGCTGCGCAAAAAGATCGCCAGCGTCTTCCTCGAGAGCTTCCAGTTCTATTCGGGCTTCTATCTGCCGATGTACTGGTCGAGCCGCGCCAAGCTGACCAACACCGCCGATTTGATCCGGCTGATCATTCGCGACGAGGCGGTTCACGGCTATTATATCGGCTACAAGTTCCAGCAGGGCCTGAAGAAGGTCTCCGAGGACGAGCGTCAGGCGATCAAGGATTTCGCCTTCGGCCTTCTGTTCGAGCTTTACGAGATCGAATCGAAATATACCGAGGCGCTTTATGACAGCGTCGGCCTGACCGAGGACGTGAAGGCCTTCCTGCATTACAACGCCAACAAGGCGCTGATGAATCTCGGATACGAGGCGCTGTTCCCGGCGGAAGCCTGCAAGGTCAATCCGGCAATCCTGTCGGCGCTGTCGCCGAACGCCGACGAGAACCACGACTTCTTCTCCGGCTCCGGCTCGTCCTATGTCATCGGCAAGGCGGTCGCCACCGAGGATGACGACTGGGATTTCTGATCGCTTGCGGATCATCCGCATGACCAGAGGCGGTTCCGCGTGGAGCCGCCTTTGCTTTGTTGACAGGGGCGGCAAACATTCCTACCTCGCGGATGATACGCCGACCCATCCCAGGAAAACATGGAGGCTGATATGACTGAAGAGCGCATTGTCCGTCTTGAAGAAACCGTCGCCTACCAGACCAAGACCATTGACGAGCTATCCGATCAGGTGGCTCAACAGTGGAAGAAGATCGAGAGTCTCGAGAAAAAGTTCGAACTTCTGACCGACCGCTTTCTCGAGCTTGAGGAAAGCGCCGGCGAACGGCCCGCCGTCACCAAGCCGCCGCATTACTGAGGCGCATCTCAGTCGGCGCGAATTTTGCCGTCAGACACAGTGAAGAACTGACCGTCATCGCCGAGCGCCTCAAACAGCGAGCGGTCAGTTCCGGTCATGAAGGCCTGGCCGCCGATTTCGGCAATGCGGGCGAAAAGGGCAGCGCGCCGCCCCTCATCCAGATGGGCGGCGACCTCGTCAAACAGCATCACCGGCGGATGGCCGCTGATGCGGCGCGTCAGCCGCGCGTGCGCCAGCACAAGGCCGAGCAGCAGCGCCTTCTGCTCGCCCGTCGAGCAAAGGGCGGCGTCCATCTCCTTCTGCGCATGGCGCACCGCCATTTCGCTGCGGTGCGGACCTTCCAGCGTGCGTCCGGCGGCCGCATCGCGAAAGCGTTCCTCCTCCAGCACGGCCCGATAGCGATCCTCAAGATCGATTGCCGGCGCATCCGCCGCGTCGGCGAAGAAGCCGGCAAGCGCGATCTCGGGCGCAGGGAAGGGAGAACCCGCCTCGCTTTCGGCGATCAACCCGGTCAGGAGCGACAGCAGTTCACGCCGCGCCAGCGCCATGGCGACGCCAAGCCCCGCCATCTGTTCCTCAAGCCCGGAAAGCCAGGCAGGCTCCGTCCGCCGCTCGGACAAAAGCCGGTTGCGCGAGCGCATGGCCCGCTCGAAATCGGCAACGCGGCGGCCATGGGCGGGATCGATCGACAGCACCATCCGGTCGAGAAACCGCCGGCGATCGCCCGCCGGTCCGGTGAAAAGCCCGTCCATGGCCGGCGTCAGCCAGATCACCCGGACATGATCAAGGAGTTCGTCTCCGGACGCCGCCTGGGTGCCGTTGATGCGGACCCTGCGCCCCGTCCCCTCCGCGCCATCCGTGCCCGTGCCGATGGCGACGCTGCCTTCCATGCCCTCAAGCTCGGAAAACACGGTGAAACCGGCCGGCGCGCCCTTGCGCACCACCTGCGCATAGGACGCCCGCCGCATGCCGCGTCCGGGCGAGAGAAAGGAGACAGCCTCCAGAAGATTGGTCTTGCCCGAACCGTTCTCACCCGTCAGCACCACATGCCGCCCGTCCAGCGCAAGCCCGGCCTGCGGATAGTTGCGGAAATCGGTCAGTTTCAGCGCGGTGAGGAAGATGGAAGGCAGCATGGCGGTTTCTGTTCTTGTCGGTTCGCCCCTTATGGGACAAAAGCGCAGCCGGTGAAAGGCCGGATCCACGGTCTGCCTTGGTCCTCCGTCATCCCGGCGTAACGGATCGGGCGGCGGGATCAACAAACAAGAAAGGCGTCGGGCATATCCCGACGCCTCCAATCTCTAGCGCATCGGCCCGAAAATCGGAATCGAT
>NZ_CFHTCS010000335.1:0-4737 GCF_984369615.1 Martelella sp.
CATGGCGGCTATTGCGGCCCGGCGGTGAAGCCGATCGCGCTCAACATGGTGGCCGAGATCGCCCGCGACCCGGAAACGGCGGGCCTGCCGATCTCCGGCATTGGCGGCATCACCACCTGGCGGGACGCGGCCGAATTCATGGTGCTTGGCGCCGGCAATGTGCAGGTCTGCACCGCGGCGATGACCTATGGCTTCAAGATCGTCAAGGAGATGATCTCCGGCCTTGAGGCCTGGATGGACACGAAGGGTTTTGCCACGCTCGACGAGATTTCGGGCCGCGCCGTGCCGAATGTGACCGACTGGCAGTACCTGAACCTCAATTCCATCACCAAGGCCCGCATCGACCAGGACGCCTGCATCAAATGCGGCCGCTGTCACATTGCCTGCGAGGACACCTCGCACCAGGCGATCACCGCGATGGTCGACGGCGAGCGCCACTTCATGGTGAAGGAAGAGGATTGCGTCGGCTGCAATCTCTGCGTCAACGTCTGTCCCGTCGAGAACTGCATCGACATGGTGACGCTTGCGCCGGGCGAAACGGACCGGCGCACCGGCGAGACGGTTTCCGCCGACTATGCCAACTGGACGTCGCACCCGAACAACCCGATGGCAACGAAGGCGGCGGAATAAGCAAACCAGGAAAACAATAACATGCGAGAAAGCCATGAGGTCGCGCCGGCCTCGTGGCTTTTATAGTCTCTACTAAACAGTTATATTTAGAGATAGATCAAAAATAAAACTCTAAAATACTTATATTTATTCAGAATATTAAGTATATATATGGGATAAAAATCTTTTTACATTGATTTCGCCTTACAATTTCCTGCAGCATGCGAAGCACGACAGGAGACGGGAGCAGGCGAGAGAATGCTGAAGCCGGCAGCACGGCGACGAAAAAGGCCTTACCGGTTGGCGCCGAGCGACATTCTCGCTCTGGCCGTCGTCGCGCTCGTGCTCGGCTCGATGATCGTCGCCAATCGCCAGGCCGAACGCAATTTCACCGAGAACTTGCGGCTGAAAACATCGGAGCGCATGGCGGTTTCCACGGCGCGCCTTGAGGCGGATCTGGAAGAGAACCTCCGGCTGGTGGAAGGGATGGGCGTTGCGCTGTCGTTCGAGCCCGAAATCGATGCCGACCGTTTCGCGCAGCTGGCCGACAAGCTGGTCGAGGGCCACAACGCGATCGCAAGCATTGCGCTCGCCCGCGACCTCAAGATCACCATGGTCTATCCGCTCGAGGAAAACCGGGAGGCGATCGGGCTGGACTACCGCGACCGTCCGGAACAGCTTGCCGCGATCGACAAGGCATTGCTCGCGCGCGGCCCGGTCGTTGACGGTCCGATCGTGCTGGTTCAGGGCGGCTCGGCGCTTCTCGCCTACTATCCGCTCTATGACGGCGAGGACAGCGAGACCTGGGGCCTTCTCTCGGCAATCGTCGCGCTCGAAGCGCTTTTCGCCGACCGGTCGATCACCGCGCGCCATCCCGATCTTGACCTCGCGCTCGCCAAGAACGGTCCCGACGGCGCGCCGGCCGATATCCTTTTCGGACGGCAGGCGGTGTTCGACGCCGAACCGGTGACGCAAGAAATCAGGCTTGCGAATACGCAATGGACGCTCGCCGCCGTGCCGAAGACCGGCTGGGACGAACCGGTTTCCGCGGCGCTGCCGCGACAGATCATGATCGGCGCGATCGGCCTTGTCATCACAGCAGCCGTTATCGGCATCGCCTGGCTGATGCGCCTGCGCCAGCGGAATCTCGCAAAGCTCGGCCGGCTTTCGCGACGCATGCAGCTCGCCCTCGACGCCTCTAAAATCGGCGTCTGGGAGATGGAACTGGAAAGCGGCGAGGCCATCTGGGACAAGCGGATGTACGCGCTTTACGGCAAGTCGCCCGATTGCGGGGAAAAGCCCATGCAGATCTGGTCCGGACGGCTCCATCCCGACGACATCACCAAGGAAAAGGCGCGCATGGAGATCACCATCGCCGAGGGAGAGGATTTCCGCGATACCTTCCGGATCGTACTGGATGATGGAGAGACGCACCATATGCAGGTCTTCGGCACATTCTACCGCGACCCGGCCGGCGCCGACAGGATGATCGGCGTCAACTGGGATATCACCGAGGATGTCAGGCTTCACGAAGAGCTGAAACGGGCAAATGTCGAAGCGCGCCAGAAGAACGCGGCTCTTGAGGAGGCGCAGAAGGTTCTGCGCCACAATGCGCTGCACGACGCGCTGACGGGTCTTGCCAACCGGCGCCATCTCGGCGAGGCCTTTGCCGGAGAGACCGGCGCGGCAACCGGCCACGGCGGCCCGCGCTACGCCGTGCTGCACGTCGATCTCGACCGCTTCAAGGAGATCAATGATACGCTCGGCCATGCCGCCGGCGACGCCATGCTGCGCCACAGCGCCAACATGCTGCGCAGTATCGCCGGCCCCCATGATTTCCTCGCCCGTGTCGGCGGCGACGAGTTCACGCTTGTTACCGGGTGGGACGGCAATGTCGAGTGGCTGACGCGGCTGGCGCAGGAGATCATCCGCGCCCTTGGCAGGCCGCTTCAGTACGGCGAACACCATGTGCGCGTCAGCGCCAGCGTCGGCATTGCCTGGATCGACGGCGAGACAGTCACGATGCGCGATGCGCTCGTCAATGCCGGCATCGCCCTTTATGAAGCCAAGCGCATGGGCCGCAACCAGTTCGTGGTCTTCGACGCGACGCTGCGCAATATCGCGATCACCAACAAGAAGGTGGCAGACGAATTGCTGGCGGCCCTTGAGGACGACCAGTTCGAGGTATTCTACCAGCCGCAGATTTCCGCGCGCTCCATGGAGATCACGGGGGTCGAGGCGCTGGTGCGCTGGCGCCACCCGACCCGGGGCCAGCTCGCGCCGAGCCATTTCATCGGCACCGCCGAAACGACCGGATCGATCGCCCGCATCGACGCGGTGGTGCTGAACAAGGCGAGCCGCCAGTTCCAGGCCTGGATGCAGACCGGTCTCGGCATTCCGCATATCTCCGTCAACATCTCGGCCCAAAGGCTGATCGATCCCGCGCTCTTGCAGGGGATCGCCGAAAGCCGGCTTTCGCCCGGCCAACTCTGCATCGAGCTTCTCGAATCAATTTCCTTTGATGATCAGGACACCAGTCTGGAGAACGCCGTGGCGGCGATCAAGGCGCTCGGGGTCGATGTCGAGATTGATGATTTCGGCACCGGCTACGCCTCGATCCTCAGCCTGCTTTCCCTGTCGCCGAAACGGCTCAAGATCGACCGGCAACTGGTGCTGCCGATCACAACCGGCCAGAGCCAGCGCCGCCTGGTCGCCTCGATCATCGAGATCGGCAAGGCGCTGGGCATCGAGGTGATCGCGGAAGGCGTGGAAACGGCAGAGCATGCGCGCATCCTGCGCGACCTCGGCGTCGACGCCTTTCAGGGCTATTTCTTCGCCCCGCCGCTCTCGGCCGAGGCTCTGATGCGCTTTGCGCGAGAGAGGACATGGCTGGCGCAAACCTCGTAAGGGCCTCAGGCGCCACCCTTGCCGGGAATAAGTCCGTTGATGAACAACGCCTCCAGGTAGCGCGCGGCATCCTCGAATCGTCCCTCGCCGGAAAGCCCCTCTCCCAGCACAGCGCGCACCTGAACGTCGAAGTCGGCATAATGCTGGGTCGTTGCCCAGATCGAGAAGATCAGGTGGTAGGGGTCAACCTTGCGCAGCTTTCCGGCTGCCTGCCAGGCACGAATCACCTTGGCCTTCTCGTCGACAAGGTCCTTCAGCTCGCCCTTGAGGAAGGATTCGGTATTGGGCGCGCCCTGCAGCACCTCATTGGCGAAGAGCCGGCTTTCGCGCGGATAGTCCCGCGCCATTTCAAGCTTGCGACGGATATAGGAGCGGATCTCGGCGGCCGGGTCCTTCTCGACGTCGAAGACCCTGAGCGGATCGAGCCAGATATCCATCACCCGGGCGACAAGGGCCGCGAACACGGCCTCTTTCGAGCGGAAATAATAGAGCACATTGGGTTTTGACATGCCGGCGGCCTCGGCGATCTGGTCGACGGTCGCCCCTCTGAAACCGTTCGCCGAGAATACGTCCAGCGCGGCCTCAAGGATCACCTCCTCCTTGGCCTCCTGTATGCGCGTCCGCCGCTGTGTCCGCCCCGCCCGTGGTGTCATTTCCACTTCCATCGCCCTCATTCCATGCCGCAATTCGCAGCCACTTTTGCACAATTTCGGATCCCGCCTAAACTTTAGGCTATTTTTTGGAAAAATGACGAGTGATTTTGATGTTGGTCACTTGAGCCTTGGCACGGAAGTTGTAAAGTTTACCAAGCGGTCAAAAACGTGACCGATTGAGACAAGAAAGGCAATGCCCTCCTTATCCGGCAACAAGCCGGCGACGGCAAGGCCTCAGGCAGAACGGGGAAGAGTGATGGCAGCCCATGCAGGCGAAAACATGCGCGTCAACGGCGACCGCCTTTGGAGCGCGCTCATGGACATGGCCCGAATCGGTCCGGGAGTGGCCGGCGGCAACAACCGCCAGACCCTGACGGATGCGGATGCGGACGGTCGCGCGCTGTTTCAGAAATGGTGCGAGGACGCAGGCCTGACGATGGGCGTCGACAAAATGGGCACGATGTTCATGACCCGTGCGGGAACCGATCCTGACGCCCTGCCCGTCTATGTCGGCAGCCATCTCGACACCCAGCCGACCGGCGGCAAATATGACGGCGTGCTCGGCGTG
>NZ_CFHTCS010000336.1:0-4718 GCF_984369615.1 Martelella sp.
GTCACCGGCGATGGACGCAATCGAGCTCATCGGCAATTCGGGCGGCAGGCAGAGCGCGGTCGCGCCCCGCGTCTTCAACAGCCGCGCCGTGGCGCCATTATAGACATTGACCAGCGGGCCGACCGTATGCGGCCTGCTGTCGAGATACATGAAGGCGGAGAGATCATTCACCTCGATCAGCCGCTCGCTTTCGGCGGCAATGGCGCGCAGTTTCCTGGTCTCGCGCGTCAGCGTCACAAGCGCGTAGGTGGAAATGACGACCTCCTTGCCCGCAGCCTCCAGCCGATCGATCACCTCATCCATATGGGGGTCGATGAAATGCTGACGCTTGGAGCAGACCGTCTCGCCGACTATGACGCGGGAGACCGGCGCTTCGTCGGCAATGCGGAAATAGAAGTCGCGCCATTTGGGACCGTCCCAGAGATAATAGACAGGGCCGAGCGTGAGTTGCGTGTTGGTCATGCGATCTCCTCCTTATCGCCATTTCTTCTCATAGGCGCCCGATGTCGTCTTCTGCCCTTCCGACAGGCCGCGCAGCCCCGAAAGAAGCGCGGCCCTTCGTTCCGGACCGGCATCAAGAGCGGCCTTGAGCGTTGAAACGACTTCGGCCACATAGGCCTTGCCGCGCTGGCGCCCTTCGATCTTGAGCGCCGAGACCCCTGCCGCGCGCAGCGCATCGATCTCGCTCATGACATCGAGCGAGACCGGATCCTCGAACGCATAGCCACAGGCCTCGCCGATATCGAACCGGCCCTTGCAGAGCGTCGGGTAGCCGGCGGGCTCGCCCTGGCCGAAACGGTTGATCGTGTAGCCGCCGAGCTCGGAGACCATCTCGTTGCCTTCCCGGCGATAGCGCACGTGGCTTGCGGGCGAGCAGACGCCATGCATGTTCGGCGACTTGCCGGTGGCATAGGAGGAGAGCGAGCACCGCCCCTCGGCCATGACGCAGAGCCCGCCGAAAACGAAGACCTCGATCTCGCAGTTGACGGCCCTCGAAATCCCGGCGATGTCGTCAATCGTCAGCGTGCGGGGCAGCACCACCCGCTTGGCGCCGAAGGCCTGGACCAGAAAGCTGATCGCGTCCGCATTGGAGGCCGAGGCCTGCACCGAGACATGAAGGCGCTGCTCGGGCAGGTTTTCCGCCACATAGGCCATCAGCCCCATATCCGCCAGGATCAGGGCGTCGGCGCCGACCCTTGAGGCATCCCGCGCGCCCTCGTACCAGATCTCTTCCGCCCCGGCGCGCATGAAGGTGTTGAGCGCGACCAGAACCTTCGTGCCGTGACGATGGGCATGGGCGATCGCCTCGCCCAGTTCCTCGCGCGAGAAATTGAGGCCCGGAAAGTTGCGGGCATTGGTCTCGTCGCGGAAACCGCAGTAGACGGCGTCCGCGCCGGCATCGACGGCGGCGCGAAAGGCGGAGGGGGTCCCCGCGGGGCAGATCAGCTCCATGAACGCGGCTCCTCGAACAGAACCTTGCCGCGGATACGCGCCGCCGTACGGGCAACGACCGGGGCGAAGGGACCGGCAAGCGTCGAAAGATCGGTCGGCAGGTCGATGTCGCAATCATCAAGCGCGTTTCTCAGCGCCAGCATGGCTTCCATGTCGCCCGAGATCGCCAGGTCGCGCGAGAAGAACAGCGCATCGCCGTCCAGCCGGCCTTCCATCAGCGCCAGCAACATGAAGAACGGCCCTTCGACGGACGCATCTGCCCCGTCTTCGGCATCGCCGCGCAACACGGTCACCTCTTCATCCGCGGGCGCGACGACGAAGACGAAAGGCAGGTCGATCGGCCGGAAGGCGTAGCGCTTGGACTTGTGCTCGCCCAGACGCTCGAACAGGCCGGGATGGCGGCGGACCAGCCGCTGCAGCAGCATGTTGGCGGTGCGCTCGGCGATCGGAACCGGCACAAGATCGAACGGGATTGCGAGTGCTGGCGGGAATCTCATCAGTTCTGCCTTTTGTTAAGCCGCGATGGCTGCAAACTATCGGCAGCGGGGCCGCTTCGATTTGAGCTAGCGCAAAGACCGCCGCTTTTGCGGCAGTCAATGAAAACACATGAAAAAAGACGTACCGCCGCACCGTTATGACGGGCTCCAGGACTTCCTTGAAACGCTCGAACGCCGGGGCCGGCTGAAGCGGATTGCAAGGCCGGTCGCGCTGAAACACGAAATCACGGAGATCCACAGGCGGGTGCTCGCGAAGGGCGGCCCGGCGCTGATGTTTGAGAAACCCGTGGATGACACGGGCCGGATCAGCTCGATACCGCTCGTCACCAACCTTTTCGGCACGCGCGAGCGCATCGAGTGGGGGTTCGGTCTGGCCGAAGGCGGGATCGGGGAACTGGCGACGCTCCTCAGCGAACTGAAATCACCTCATCCGCCGGCAAGCCTGAGGGACGCGGTGGGCAGCCTGCCGCTGTTGCGTTCGGCGCTCTCTCTCGGCGTGAAGGAAGAAAGCCGTCCGCCCTGCCAGGAGATCGTCTGGCGCGGCGCGGATATCGATCTTGGCCGCCTGCCGGTGCAATGGTGCTGGCCCGGCGAACCGGCGCCGCTCGTCACATGGCCGCTGGTGATCACCCGCGAATGCGCGGGCGCCGGCCCCGCCAATGTCGGCGTCTACCGCATGCAGGTGCTCGGCCGGAATCGGCTGATCATGCGCTGGCTCGAACAGCGCGGCGGCGCAAAGCATTTCCGCTCATGGCAAAAGGCCGGCAAGGACATGCCGGTGGCCATCGCGATCGGCGCCGATCCGGCAACCATCCTGTCCGCCGTCATGCCGCTGCCGGAGGATATGAGCGAACTTGATTTCGCCGGCGTCCTCAGAGGCCGGAAGACGCGCATCGCCCCTGCCCTCACCCAGCCGCTTGCCGTTCCGGCCAATGCGGAAATCGTGCTGGAAGGCACGGTTTCGGTGGCTGAGGAGGCCAATGAAGGTCCCTACGGCGACCACACCGGCTATTTCAATGCGGTCGAGCGGTTTCCCGTCGTCACGCTTTCGGCCATCACCATGCGCAAAAAACCGGTCTACCTGTCGACCTTCACCGGACGCCCGCCGGACGAACCCTCCGTGCTGGGCGAAGCGATGACGGAGCTCTTCATCCCGCTGGTCAGGCAGCAGTTTCCCGAGATCACCGACATCTATCTGCCGCCGGAGGCCTGCTCCTACCGCGCCATCGTCGCCTCGATCGACAAGCGCTATCCCGGACAGGCCCGGCGGGTGATGATGGGGCTCTGGTCGATGCTCTCGCAATTCAACATGACCAAGCTGATCATCATCGTCGACCCCGACATCAACGTCAGACGCTGGGATGATGTGATGTGGGCGCTTTCCACCCGTTTCGACGCCTCGCGCGACACGCTCATTCTGGAGAGCACGCCGGTGGACTATCTCGACTTCGCCTCGCCCAAACCGGGGCTCGGCGGCAAGCTCGGCCTTGATGCAACGAACAAGATCGGTCCGGAAACGAGCCGCGAATGGGGCGCGGTGTTGACGATGTCGGAGCCGGTGAAGGACAGCGTCGACCGGATGTGGCAGGAGCTGGGGCTTTGAGCGGAGCCCGGGGGCCGGTCAGATGCCGGCGCCCTGGTTCTCGTAATTCGCCATCCCCTCGAGGAATTCAGCCACAAAGGGACTTGCCGGCGAGCGGACGAGCTCTTCGGCCGTGCCGAACTGCTCGATCCGGCCTTCCGACATGACGGCGATGCGATCGGCGATCTCGAAGGCCTCCTCCTGATCGTGCGTCACCAGAATGGCGGAAATGCCGACGCGGCGCTGCAGGTCGCGAAGCGCCGTGCGCAAGCCTTTGCGGATCTTGGTGTCGAGCGCGGAAAACGGCTCGTCCAGCAAAAGCATGCGCGGCTCGATGGCCAGCGCGCGCGCCAGCGCCACGCGCTGGCGCTGGCCGCCGGAAAGCTGCGAAGGGTAGCGGTCCGCCAGATGGCCGATCTCCGCCATGTCGAGCAGCGTTTTCACCCGTTCGCCGATCTCGGAGCGCGATGGGCGACGCCCGCGCGGACGCATCCTCAGCCCGAAGGCGGTGTTGTCGGCAACGCTCATATGCTCGAACAGCGCATAGCTCTGGAACACCATGCCGAAGCGGCGCAGCCGCGCCTCCAGCCCGGTAATGTCCTCGCCCTCCATCACCAGCCTGCCGCTGTCGGCAAACTGCAAGCCGGCGATGATCCGCAGAAGCGTGGTCTTGCCCGAACCCGAAGGCCCCAGAAGCGCGACGAACTCGCCGGGGGCAACATCCAGATTGACGGCATCCAGTACACGATTGCTGCCATAGGATTTCGATATGTTTTCGATCTCAAGACCCATGATCGGTCTCCCGGTTGAACTCAGTGCCCATGTGGATGCCGCGCCTCGATCACCGATCGCAGGATCAGGGTAAGAACGGCGATCGCGGCAAGGATGGTGGCGGCGGCGAAGGCGCCGGTCACGTTGTAATCATCATAGAGAAGCTGGACCTGCAGCGGCAGCGTCATGGTTTCTCCGCGAATATTGCCGGAAACGACGCTGACCGCGCCGAATTCGCCGATGACGCGGGCATTCGCCAGGATCGCGCCATAAAGCAGCGCCCAGCGGATATTCGGCAGCGTCACGTAAAAGAAAGTCTGCCAGCCATTGGCGCCAAGCGTGAGCGCCGCCTCTTCCTGATCGCGACCGGTGATTTCCATCAAGGGTATCAGCTCCCGGGCGACAAAGGGGCAGGT
>NZ_CFHTCS010000337.1:0-4712 GCF_984369615.1 Martelella sp.
GTGCGCGACGTCGTCGTCTGCGGCCACGACCGCGGCGAGATCGGTCTTTTCATCTTTCCCCATCCCGATGCCGTGCACGACGGCAACACATCGGAGGGCGCGGTCATCGACGCGCATCTGCAGGCCGCAATCCACTGGGAGCTTCGGCTTCTGGCGCGCAAGGCCACGGGTTCGGCTCGGCGCATCGCCCGCGCCATCATTCTCGCCGAGCCGCCGAGCCTGAAGGACGGCGAAGTCACTGACAAGGGCTCGCTCAACACGCGCAAGATCATCACCCGCCGTGCGGAACTTCTCGAACGGCTCTATGATAACCAGGACCCGGCCCTGATCCGGGTCTGAAGGACAAAGACATGGTTGATTTCTCCAAGGTTCGCGCCATCGATTTCCATACCCACGCCGAGGAAAGCTGCGGCTGCCACGCCGATGACGGCTATGACGATCTGCAGTCGGCAATGGCGAAATACTTCAATGCGCCCTGGTCCCATCCGCCGACCATTCCGGAAACGGCAGCGCATTATCGCAAGATGAACATCGCCGCGGTGATTTTTCCCGTCGATGCCGAGCGCGAGACCGGCTACCGCCGCTACAACAATTACGAGGTGGCCGAGGCCTGCGCCAAGGAAAGCGATATCCTGATCCCCTTCGCCTCGATCGACCCGGCCAAGGGCAAGCTCGGCGCGCGCGAGGCGCGTGATCTGGTGGAAAACCACGGCGTCCAGGGCTTCAAGTTCCATCCGACCATGCAGGGCTTTTATCCGAACGACCGGATGGCCTATCCGCTCTATGAGGCGATCGCCGAGACCGGCAAGCCCGCGTTGTTTCACACCGGCCAGACCGGCGTCGGCTCCGGCATGAAAGGCGGCAACGGCATGCGGCTGAAATATTCAGATCCGATGTATATCGACGATGTCGCGGTTGATTTTCCCGACATGCCGATCATTCTCGCCCATCCCTCCTTCCCCTGGCAGGAAGAATCGCTTTCGGTCGCCCAGCACAAGCCGAATGTCTATATTGATCTCTCCGGCTGGAGCCCGAAATATTTCCCGGAAATCCTGGTGCGCTACGCCAATACCTTGCTAAAAAAGAAGATGCTGTTCGGCTCGGACTGGCCGATGATCGCGCCGGAAAAATGGCTCGACGCCTTCGACAAGGCTGCATTCCGCGACGAGGTGCGGCCGCTGATCCTGAAGGAAAACGCCATGCGGCTTCTGGGCGTGGAGGCCTGAAATGATCCCGTTTTCTGCTCCCGTTGATGATATCCTTTTCTCGCTGCGCGATGTCGCCCGCGCCGACCGTCTGGCCGACTGGGACGACGCGCTCGCCGGCGAGATCATTGTCCATTTTGCCGATTTTGCCCAAGGCGTGATCGCCCCGATCAACGCAACGGGCGATGCCGAGGGCTGCCGGCTGGAAGATGGTCGGGTGAGGATGCCCGAGGGCTTCGCCGATGCCTTCCGCCAGCTTGCCGAAGGCGGCTGGCAGGGTCTCATAGCGCCCGAGGATTTCGGCGGCATGGGGCTTTCGCCGGTCATCGCATCCGCCGTTTCGGAGATCTTTTCCGGCGCGAACCATGCGCTGCAGATGGTCTCGAGCCTCGTGCCGGCGGCCGTCGAGACGCTGTTGCGTTTCGGCACCGAGAAGCAGCAACAGGACTGGATCCCGTCGCTGATTTCGGGAGAGACGCTATCGACCATGTGCCTGACGGAGCCGGGCGCCGGCTCCGATCTCGGCCGCATCCGCACCACGGGCCGCAGGGACGGCGACGCCTGGCGGCTCAACGGAGAGAAAATCTTCATCTCCGGCGGCGATCAGGACCTTTCCGACAACATCCTGCATCTCGTCCTCGCCCGCACGGGCGCGGCCGAGGACGGGGTGAAGGGCCTCTCCCTCTTCCTGTGCGACAAGAACAGCGCCGGCGACGCGATCAAGATCACCCGAATCGAGGAGAAGCTCGGCCTCCACGCCTCGCCCACCTGCCAGATGGCGTTCGACGACACGCCGGCCGAACTGATCGGCGTCGAGGGAGAAGGCCTGAAGGCGATGTTCACGGTGATGAACCATGCGCGCATCGACGTTTCGCTGCAGGGCGTTGCCCATGCCGCGCGCGCATCCGCGATTGCAACGGCCTATGCCGGCGAACGCCAACAGGGCCGCAAACCCGATGGCAGCCCGGCCATGCTCTCGGACCATGCCGATGTGCGACGGATGCTCGACGAACAAAGGGCGTTGACGCTCGGAAGCCGCGCCATGTGCCATGTGGCGCTGGTGGAAATGGCGCTTGGAGAACGCCCGGCACTGGTCGATTTTCTCACCCCCGTCTGCAAGCTGTTTTCGTCCGAGGCCGGCATCCGCGCCGCCGATCTCGGCATCCAGGTGCTCGGCGGCTATGGCTATCTCACCGAATACGGCCTGTCGCAGGTCTGGCGCGATGCGCGCATCACCGCCATCTATGAAGGCGCAAACGGCATCCACGCGCTGACGATGGCAACGCGGGGCTTGCGCTTTGCCGGCGGCGCGGGGGCCGACGCCTTTGCCGCCTTGATCTGTGAGCTCGCCGGCGACGAGACGGAGGTGATCGCACTTCTGTCCGCCTGGCAGGACTGGCGCGCGCGACTTGTCGCCGCCGATGATCCGTCGCAGGAGGCCCATGACTTTGCCGTGCTGACCGCGAACCTCTTCTACAGGGCCGTCTGGTGCCGCATCGCCGCCGCCGCTGCCGAGGATGCCGCCGTGACCGCACTGAAACGCCACGTCCTGGAAGCGCCCCTGCCCGTCCGGCTCTAGCTTTCCGACGCTTGCCGGCAACGGTTGCACAATGCACAATGCGTCGACTGTTCGCATTGTGCACACAGGACCGACCATGGACAGGCCGACCGAAACCATTGCCTCCTTCGCCAAGGGCCTGCGCGTCATAACCTGTTTCGGCGCGGAAACGCCCCGGCTTTCCATCGCCGAGGTATCGGCGGCAACCGGACTTGACCGGGCCACTGCGCGGCGTTGCCTGCTGACGCTGCATGCCGAGGGCTATGCGAGTTATGACGGCAAGTATTTCGCGCTGACGCCGCAGGCCCTGAGGCTCGGCATGAGCGCGCTTAACGCACTGCCGCTGCCGCAACGGGTCCAGCCCTGGCTCGACCAGTTGTCCGAGCGGATCGGCCAGTCCTGCTCGGTTGCCATTCTCGACGGCACCGAGATCGTCTATATCGCGCGCGCAGCCCAGCGGCGGGTGATGTCTATCGGACTGATGCCCGGTTCCAGACTGCCCGCTCACTGCACCTCCATGGGACGCGTCCTGCTGGCGGCCCTTCCCGAGGCGGAGGCGCGGGCGCGGATCGAAAGCGCGGATCTTTCGCCGCGCACGCCGGCGAGCCTCTCCTCGCCCGACGAGATCATGGAGCGGATCGCCGCGGCGCGGCACGACGGCTTCGCCCTCATTGATCAGGAAGTGGAGACCGGCCTGCGCTCGATCGCCGTTCCCATCATCGACGGGCGCGGCCAGACGCTCGCCGCGCTCAACACCGGCATGGCGGTGACCGCCGAGCCGGCTGAAACGCTGGTCGAGACCTATCTTCCGCAGCTATTGAAAATGCAGCAGAACCTCAGCCGCATTGTCTGACGCTCAATCCGCCGCAGTGGAAAACCGCTCGCGATAGTCGCTCGGCGTCACCCCCTTCAACACCCTGAACCGGCGCGAGAAATAGGAGGGATCGCGATAGCCGAGCCTGTAGCCGATCTCGGCTACGGGCTCGCGCGTGAAGGCGAGCAGGCGGCAGGCCTCGGCAAGGACGGCGTTTTCGATGTAATCTGTGGCGCTCTGCCCGACGGTTTCCCGACAGATGCGGCTCAGATGGCCGGTGGTGATGGACAGCGCGCGGGCATAATCCTTCGGCCGCCAGCGATCGCCGCGATGTTCGGCCATCAGGGCATCAAGGCGGCGGCGCTGGCGCTCGTAACCCGAGGCGGCCGGATCGCGCGCATCGGCCTGCACTGCGGCGATTGCGGCAAGAAAGGCCTGGGTGAGCCCGACCAGCACGGCGTTGCGATAGGGCCGGGCCGCGCGGAAACAGTCGGTCAGTTCACGCAGAATGCCAAGCGAAACCGCGTCGGCTGCGCCGCAGAAGGGACGGGCAAAGCGCTCGCCGAGTTCGGCGGAGGATGAGGCGATGCCCGAAAGCACGAAGGCCGGGATGGAGATCACATGCCCGTCCGAACCGCCGGCAATGCCGAGCGCGTGCACAACCTGCGGCGCGATATAGTGAAACCGCCCGTCGCCGAGCAGATGCGTCTCCTCATCGATCCGGATCGCCGCCTCGCCGCGATGCATGATGAAGACCTGCGCCATCTGCCCGTGACGATGGGCGCCGATATGCCAGTCATGCTGCGGCGCGCGGTCGCGAAAGCGCTCACAATGAACGACATCCGGAAAGGGCGCCGTCTCTCCGAAAAGGCTGAAAACCGGTATGTCGCGCGTCTTATCCATGCACGCTTTCTACCAGTTTTCAGCGCGCCCGTCGCCCCTCGCCTCGTCAACCGGCCGCAACGAAGCGCGGCAGACATCAGATGCCCGGGCAACTCAAAGCACCGGCGGCGGAAAGGATTTGTCCTGGCGCATTTCCACGGACGCCGGACGTTTCCATCCGACTGCGAACGAGCCTAGCGCATCGGCCCGAAAATCGGAATCGCTTTTCGGAAAGCACGATGCGTAGATTCAA
>NZ_CFHTCS010000338.1:0-4707 GCF_984369615.1 Martelella sp.
CTACGCATCGTGCTTTCCGAAAATCGATTCCGATTTTCGGGCCGATGCTGTAAGCCGCCGAGACGCCGCCGGATGATGAACCGGCCGGCAGGCGCAGCGGCTGGCCCCGCAAATTCCTTCAGCTTCCCTGAAGGCCGCCAGCGCATGCGCGGATGACGCCCGGAAGCGAACCGCCATCCTCGCATGCGCCGGTCGGGCGTCCTGCGGCCCGCCGCGTTCAGCCGCCGAAGCGTGGTTCGGGCAGGCCCTTGACCCCGAGCCCCGTGATCGCGAACAGGCTCCCGCGCAGAACGCCGTCGCCGGGAAAGCGCGGCAGCGGCGGCTTGGCCATCGAGGTGACGTAAAGCACATCGAGGTTCGGCCCGCCGAACTGCACGCTGGTCACCTTCTTCACCGGCATCTCGATCTCGCGGTCGAGCGTGCCGTCGGGCGCATAACGGCAGATTCGGCCGTCATAAACGAGCGCCAGCCAGTAATAGCCTTCGGCATCCACCGTCGCTCCGTCCGCAGCGCCGCCATTCGACGTATCAACCTTCGTGAAGGTCCGGCGGTTCGAAACGGCGCCCGTCCCGATATCGTAGTCATAGGCCCAGACCTCGCCGGTCCAGGTGTCGGTGAAATAGAAGGTCCTGTCATCCGGCGCGAAACAGGGGCCGTTCGAGCAGATGATGCCGTCGTCGACCTTGGTGACGCTGAAGTCCGGATCGACCCGGTAAAGCGCGCCTTTCGGCCCCTCTTCCATCATGTCCATGGAGCCGGCGAAGAACCGCCCCCTGCGGTCGCATTTGCCGTCATTGAGACGGGTTGTATCCATTCCCGGCTCGGGATCGTGCAGCAGCTGGCAGTCGCCGCTTTCGAAATCCAGCAGATGGAAGCCCTTGTCCAGCGACACGATGGCGCCGGAGCCGTCCTTGCGCAACGCCATGGATCCGATCTTGCCCGGCACGTCGAAGGCCCGCAGCTCGGTGCCTTCGGCCGTGCAACGGAATACCCGTCCGTCCATCGAATCGATGAAGTAGAGCCGCTGGCTCTCCACATCCCAGACCGGGCCTTCGCCCAGCGTGGTCTTCACATCCAGCAGAATATCGATCTTCATAACCGTCTTCCTCCCTCCTCAGAAATTCACCGCGTCGCCGCCCTTGAGCGCGAGCATCGCCCGGGCCTCGTCGGGCGTGGCGATCTCGAGCCCCAACCCCTCGACGAGGGCGCGCGCCTTGGCGACCTGCTGGGCGTTGCTCTCCGCGAGCCTGCCGCGGGCAATCCAGATGCTGTCCTCTAGCCCGACGCGGATGTTCCCGCCCATGCTGACGGCCTGCGCGGCGATGCGGAACTGGTCCTTGCCGGCGCCCAGCACCGACCAGCGGAAATCGCTGCCGAACAGCCGGTCGGCGGTCCTTTTCATGTGCATCACGTCCTCCGGGTGAGTGCCGATGCCACCCAGAAGCCCGAACACCGACTGCACGAAGAATGGCGGCTTCACCAGCCCGCGATCGGCGAAATGGGCGAGGTTGTAGAGATGCGAGATATCATAGCATTCGAACTCGAACCGCGTGCCGTTGCCGTAACAGGTCTCCAGCACATATTCGATATCCTTGAACGAGTTGCGGAACACAAGGTCGCGCGAGCCTTCCAGGTGCTCGCGTTCCCATTCGTGCTTGAACTCCTTGTATTTCGCCAACAGCGGAAAGAAGCCGAAATTCATCGACCCCATATTGAGCGAGGCGACCTCGGGCGACCACTTGGCCGCCGGTCTGGTGCGCTCGTCCACGGTCATGTAGGGCGAACCGCCGGTGGTGATGTTCACCACCGCGTTGGTCGACTGCTTGATGCGGCCGAGAAAGGGCGCGAAGGCTTCCGGCGACTGATCGGGCTTGCCGGTCCTCGGATCGCGCGCATGCAGGTGCAGGATCGCGGCCCCCGCCTCGGCGGCGCCGATGGCGGCCTCGGCGATCTCGTCGGGGGTGATCGGCAGGTACTCCGACATGGTCGGGGTGTGGATGGCGCCGGTCACGGCGCAGGTGATGATCACTTTGTCGGGCATGGTCTCAGTCTCCGATTTCGTCTGCGGCGCGCCGTTTGTGGGCGGCGAGCGCCATGAGCCGCCGGTCGCGCCAGGCTTGCCGGTCGGCGATGTTTTCTGCGGGAAGCGTTGCGCGGCGCTCCGCCTCGATGCGGTCCAGCACGGCGCCGCGCCAGTCGGCGGGGGGCTGTCCGGAGAGGCCGTCATAAATGCCGGCATAGCGTTCGACATATTGCCGCACGCCCTTAGGGGCGTTGAGGTCGATCGTCTCGAACGGGCCGATGAACGACCAGCGCAGGGCGAGGCCCTCGCTGAGGCCGATGTCGATGTCCTCGGCGCTGGCATAGCCGTCGGCAACCAGCCGGAAAGCCTCATGCAACAAGGCCCCCTGCATCCGGTTCATGACGAAGCCATCGATCTCCTTTTGCATGACGATGGGGCGCATTCCGGCCGCGCGCAGCATGGTCGCCGTGCGTTCGACCAGCGCCGGATCGGTCCATGGCGCGGGCACCAGCTCCGCCGCCGGGACAAGATAGGCGGGATTGATCGGATGGTTGACCATGACCCGGTGACGCCCCGCAAGCCCCTCGGAGATCGCCGAGGGCAGCAGGGCGGAAGACGACGAGGCCAGCACGGTTTCGGGTCCCGCGATCGCATCGAGCCGCGCGAAGATGGCGCGCTTCACGCCGATCTCCTCGAATGTGCTTTCCTGCACGTGTTCCGCCCCGTCCAGCGCCTCTTCGAGCGTGGCAACCGGGCGGATGCGCGAAAGCGCCTCCTCGGGGTCGCAATCGATGAGGCCGAGCCGCCCCAGCTCAGGCAGCATCTCTGCGGCAAAGGCGCGGGCGGCATGGGGCGCTTCGGCGTTCTCGTCCCAGAGCCGCACCGCGTGGCCGGCGCGGGCGAAGACGATGGACCAGGCGCGGCCGATCAGGCCGGCGCCGACGCAGGCGACGGGGGCGGGCATCACAGCGTCTCCACATTGCCGTCGACGGGGAAGCTCTGCCCCGACAGGTTGCGTCCGGTATCGGCGATCAGGAAGGCGGCCATATCGGCAACATCCTCCGGCGGGGTCATGCGCCGCAGCGAGACGTTGGACAGGTAGCGCTCGGTCATCGCCTCGTGGCTGACGCCGGTCTGCTCGGCGCGGGCGGCGATCACCTTTTCGATGCGCGGTCCGGCGATGATGCCGGGCAGGATGGCATTGGCGCGGATATTGTCCGGACCCAGCTCCTTGGCAAGGCTCTGGGTGAAACCCACGACGCCCCACTTGGCAGAGGCGTAGGGCGTGCGGAAGGCATAGCCGAACTTGCCCGCAGAAGACGAGATATTGACGATGGCGCCGCCGCCCGCCGCGCGCAGCATCGGCACCGCATAATGGGTGCAGAGGAACTGCCCGGTGAGGCAGATATCGATGCAGCGTCGCCAGTCGCCGGTCGATATCGCGTCGACGCCGCCGGTCGGGCCGGCGATCCCGGCATTGTTGACCAGCGCATCGAGCCCGCCCATGCGGGTTTCGATGGCCTTGAAGAATGCCGCGACCTCGGCCTCGGCCGAGACGTCGGCCAGCATCGCGACCTCGGCGCCAAGCGCGGCGGTGGCAGCCTCCAGCGCGGCGGGGTCCACGTCGCAGATCGCAAGGCGGGCGCCCTGGCGGGCAAGCTCGCGCGCGATGCAAAGCCCGATGCCGCCCGCGCCGGCGCTGATCGCGATGCGTTTTCCGGCAAGGCCGGGCAAAATCATGCGAGGGGTGTCGTTCATGGCAATCTCCTTCATTCGCGCAGGGCGATAACGGCCATCAGGATGACGAGGCCGAAGAACACGGATCGGAAGGCAAAGGGCAGCGAAGTGCCCGCAAGCAGCGTCTGCATCGCGGTGAGCAGCAGCGCGCCGCCCAGCATGCCGGCATAGTGCCCGCGCCCGCCGGTGATCAGCGCGCCGCCGACCACCACCACGGCGATCGAGGGCAGCAGGTAGTCGTCGCCCATGCCCAGGCTCGCCTGTCCGGAGAACCCGGCGAGCAGGACGCCCACCAGCGCGGCGCAGAGCGCCGAGAGGATATAGACCGAGACGATCACCCGCCCGGTGCTGACGCCCGAGAGACGCGCGGCGAGCGCGCTGTTGCCGACGGCGTAGACGCGCCGGCCGAACACCGTGCGCCCGAGAAGCAGGATCGCCGCGGCGGCAAAGGCGATCATGAACAGGATGACCGGGGTCACGCCGAGCACCTTGCCGGTCATCAGCCAGCGCAGCGCGGGCGGGGCAAAACCCGCCGGCGTGCCGCCGGACCAGATCAGCGCCGCGCCCTGCAGGATGCCGTTCATCGCCAGCGTCACCACGATCGGAGACAACCCGAGCGCCACCACGCCGAGCCCGTTTGCCAGCCCGATCAGCGCCGCCACGGCGAAAACCACCGGCAGTGCGACCAGAAGGCCTGCGTCCTGGCCGCCGACCAGACCCGTCATCAGCACGCCCGACAGCGCGATGCACCACGGCAGCGACAGGTCGAGCCCGCCGGTCAGGATCACCGCGCCCTGGCCCAGCGCCAGGATGGCGAGGAAGCTTGAAAGCACCAGCAGCGAGTCCCAATAGCGCCATCCGGTGAACACGCCTCCGAGAACCAGATGCGTCGCGACCAGCACCAGGACGAGGCAGAGCCAGGCGGGGAGCGCATGCCGCAGCGTCGC
>NZ_CFHTCS010000339.1:0-4702 GCF_984369615.1 Martelella sp.
CGGAGGAGTGGCCGAGCGGTTTAAGGCACCGGTCTTGAAAACCGGCGTGCGTGAAAGCGTACCGTGGGTTCGAATCCCACCTCCTCCGCCATCCCGGCATCATCCAGAGCGAAGCGACGCGTTCCCGGACATGTTTCGTGCCCGCTTATGGGCGACTTGTAAGGTCAACGAACACACAATGGCTCATATGAGCACTATAGACGGCCTGAGGCGCAATTCCGGCAAGGCTCGCGAAGCCGCAGTTCGGCGCACGCCCGCAACTGGCTGGCCCGACACCGAACGCCGGTAGCTCGGCCTCGAGAAACTGCTCTCGAAAGAAAAGCAAACACAAGAAGGTGCTTCGCGCTCCGCGTGCTTTACCATATGCCGTACAGCCCCTAGGGTCGGTATATGCGGTATCTTGATATTGTGTTTTCAACGGACTTTCTGACAGCCGACCGCGTTGGAGATAGAGAAAGCCTGACCTTCACACGGCAGGAGCGAACCCTGCTGCAGCACTTCACGGCGAACGGCGGCAGGCTCTTGAGCCGCAATGATCTTCTCGCTGTCCTCGGCGGCCAGAATGACAGTATCAGCGACCGGCACGTAGATTTCCTGATCAACCAGATACGCCGCAAGCTTCGGGACAGGCCGCGCGCACCGCGCTTCATTCGCACCCAATATGGCGAAGGTTATGTCTGGGTCGCACCACGCTCGCCAGCGGATAGAGAAAATTCCAAGGCTTTTGTGATTATCGGTCCCGTTCGCGGCCTCAAGCGCGGCGGCGCCGAGGCGCGAAGCTACATCGAACAGCTCCATCTCGAACTTCAGGCGGGGGTCGGTTCGGACCGGGCGGTGATCATCGAAGAGGACGGGCGGGTTGCAACAGCGCATTTCAGCGTTGAGGTGATTTTTCATCGTCATGATGACGTTCTTCACGCCGCGCTTCTTCTAAGGCATGCCGGTCAGTTTATCGGCATGAAACGGGTCGATCATTACGCAGGCAGCAATGCGGTCGGCACAGAGGACATCATGCAGGCCATCTGGTCGCATCTCGCCCTGCCGCCGCCAAGTGGTGGGCTGCCCAATGACCTGCCGCCATGGATCCGCCAGCATGACGCGGCGCTCACGCTCAGTGGCAACCCCGACAAGGTCAGCTGGCGGGATAATGCGCGCATGCTTGAGCGCGCCATGGCAGAAAGCCCGCATGATCAGCGGCTGAGCGTGATGTGGGCGCTCAATCTCTATGCCCGCCTGCTGCAAAGCATGAGTGAACCGGATCAATGGCTTTCCCAGCATGAATGGCAGGCGATCGAGCGGGAAATTGAAGAGACAAGCCTGTCCGTTCTGGGCGAGCTGCCACAGATGCCCGAAATGGGACTGGCCGTCGCCAAGCTGCTTCTGTTCGTCAACAATGAACATACGGCGCTCGCCGAAAGTCTGGTTGATCAGGCTCTCCGATATGGTTCTGCCTTTGCCACCGCGGCGGCCCTGCGGGGAGAAATCGCGGCGATCGAGGGTGACATCGACGCAGCATGCCAACTCTATGACGAGGCGCTTGAACTCGCCGAACCGGGCACGGAGTTCTTTATCTATCTGATGCTGCTGAAGGCTGGCGCGCTACGCGCCGGAAACAGGCTGGATGCGTTGCAGGCGCTCGCCGGGCGTCTGCGCATAACAGCGCCGCTCGCGCATGCCCGCCTGGGTCTGCTGCTCGCGCCCGAACTGAACGAAGGCCATATGAACCGGACGGTTGCGGGCGCCGCGCTGACATCGGCAGTCGCGACGCACATGCTTCAGCTGCTCTACAATGTCTTCGGCCGCCGCTTCAAGAAACTCGAGCACCGCCGGAATATCATGAACGCGCCGATCGCGGCGTTTTCAGCCGCCTTTGGCGACGAGGTGGTCAGCGAGAGCATCAGATCCGGCGTATCCGATCAGGCCTGAGCCCGGCGTGGCGGCGATAGTCCGCCGCGTTTTCTGCGGGACAGGGCGACAGAAGCGTCCATGACACCGTCGGCAGCAACTTGCGAAAAGTCAAGAAAATCGCTGTTTCAAATACTGAGCAAACATTGTTGTGACATGACCGGACCGTTCTGTTTCGCGCAGGAGGGACGGAGGGGACACGGGTCGGTTTTTCAACCTGGTCAGCATCGTCTTCGCCTTGATGCGTCGAAACGCGTTTGTGACCGGTTATGATTGGACGTGCATATGCCCATAGCTTCTGCCTTTCCTCGCCTCTGTCTCGCCGGCCGGTTCGGAACGATCGCCGTCTCGGCGATGCTGACCTCGACTTTGCTGACGACCGGCGCATTCGCGCGCGCGGACGATCTTCCGATGCGACCTGTCGAAGAGAGCGAGGCCCTTGCCGATCGATCGTCGGAAGCGGTAAGGGCCGCGCTGCAGGAGGCAACCGCCTTCGGTCGCAAATCGCTTCTTGCCAGTATCGTCGAAAACGCGCGGCCGACGCCAGAACGCGCCGATCTAATTGAAACGGAGGCGCGAAGGCTTCGGCCCGATCTGGCCGCGTCGATCTCCAAGGCGGCCGCCGCGGGCCGCCACCTCGCAAGCCTGTTTCCCGAGGCGTCGGTGTCCGGAACGGTCCGGACGCAACCTCGGGCATCCTCCCCAGCCGCGCGCGCCACGCCTTACCCCGGGGGCAATCCCAACATTCCGAAAGATACGCTCAGTGAATATCAACGCAACTATTCGCTCGATGCCATGCATGTCGATGCTGCGCTTGAGAAAGGTTTTACCGGAAAGGGTGTCGTCGTCGGCGTTATTGACACAGGCATTGCCATTAGCCCCAACGGAACTGTTCACCCTGAATTCGAAGGCCGCGTCGATCCTCGTTCAAAAAGCTACCTCTACTGGTTTGACACCAGTGTCGAGGGCGAACACCTGACCCGGGAACAGTTTGAGGCCGCTTTCGAACAAGGCCCGGATGATCCCTATGATATCGATGGCCACGGAACCCATGTCTCCGGGATTATTGGCGCAGGTCGCAACGGCTTCGGCATGGAGGGTGTTGCCTCTCAGGCAACGATTCTCTCCGTTGGAGCAATACCGGGAGGTGATGGCGAAGTCTTCGTCGACGGCGAGGATTTCGATATCGATGATTTGCAATATTGCGGGCCATCCCTATTGAATGGAACCTGCGAGCCCATCACCGGTTCACGCGTTCCCGATACTGTAGGGTTTGAATATCTGTCGCAGTTTTCGGATGTGAAGGTGATCAATGGCAGTTTCGGTTCCACTGCTGAACCGGATCAGAAAACCTGGGATATACCTGTCAGGGAGCAAGCTCAGTTCATGGCTGACGCCGAAGCCATGAGGCAAAGCCTTGATGCCGGTCAGGTGATCGTCATGTCTGCAGGCAACGAATTTCTTGAGGCTCCAGTTCTTGCGGAAAATCCTTTCAGCAGTGGCCTTTTCCCCTTCATTCAGCCTAAAAATGAAGCGGCTACGAACTCCTCGGGCAGTCTGGTCTATGATGATCATGGCACCGGGCTTGACCTCAGCTTCACTTCCGCCGAAGCACTGGCGGCTGCAGAAAAACAAGATGGCATTGCCCGCGGTCGAATCGTCGTCGTCGTCGCGCTCGATGCCTATAATCGGATCTCCAGCTATTCCAACAGATGCGGTGTTGCAAAAGAGTGGTGTATTGCCGCGCCGGGCGGCGATCAGCCATCAGGAGCGGACAGCGGTATTTATTCGACCGTCCCTGACGACCTGGTTCCCAGTGGCTATGATTCCTACTCAGGCACCTCGATGGCTGCGCCGAATGTGTCCGGCGCCGTTGCCGTCCTGACCGAGGCCTATCCGAGCTTCTCTCCGGCGGAAATCGTCGATATCCTGTTCATGACCGCCGAGGATCTCGGCGCTGCGGGGATTGACGCAGTCTATGGTTGGGGGCTGGTGCGGCTTGACCGCGCGCTTTCGGTCGGCCCGGTCGGCATGACCGGCGAAGGCGTTTATGCGGTCGGCGCGGACGGTTCCGACACGACCTGGATCGTCTCGTTTACGAGCGACGGAAGCCTTGAGAAGCAGGGCGACGGCACGCTTTCCATCCTCAACGCCGCAACCTTTAGACAAGGCGCGGGCGTCGAGGGCGGATTGCTGGCGGTTGATGGCGTCCTGACGACGCCGGAACTGCATGTCGGCAGGAACGGCACGCTTGGCGGTACCGGGCGCGTTGCGGCCGATGTGGATGTCGAGGGCAAGCTTGTCCCCGGCCAGTCGCCCGGAACGATGACCATTGCCGGCAATGTGAGCCTTGCGCCGACGGCAACCATGGAAATCGATGTCGATGGCACGGGGACAGAGAACGGGGCCGGCAATTATGACCGTCTTCTCGTGACCGGCGCGGGCAATGACTTCGCCGCCAACGGCACCCTTCAACCGCGGTTGCGCGGCATCTCCGGCGCCGCCACCAATGCCTTCACGCCAATGCCCGGCGAACTTTTCACCTTTGTTCAGGTTGCAGACGGCAGCGTCACGGGCAGTTTCTCTGGCCTCGACCAGCCGGATGCGGGCCTTGCTCCGGGCACGCGTTTCGATGTGCTCTACGCAGCGGATGCGCTTTCCCTGGCCGCCACGCCGGAGCGCTATGCCGATCTTTCCGTCTTCGGCACCTCCGCCACGCAAAACGAAAAGGCGTTGGGCGGTGCGATCGACAGAAGCCGGCCTGCGGCGGGCATGCGCCCCAATCCCGCCTATAATG
>NZ_CFHTCS010000340.1:0-4666 GCF_984369615.1 Martelella sp.
GTCTCCGGCTGCCCCTACAAGAAGATCTATTACAACTGGAATTCCGGCAAATCGGAAAAGTGCATCTTCTGCTATCCGCGCATCGAGGCCGGCCAGCCGACGGTCTGCTCGGAAACCTGCGTCGGCCGCATCCGTTATCTCGGCGTCATTCTCTACGATGCCGACCGGATTTCGGAAGCCGCCTCGACCGCGAACGAGCAGGATCTCTATGAGGAGCAGCTCAAGGTGTTCCTCGATCCGAACGATCCGGCCGTCATCGAACAGGCCCGCAAGGACGGGGTGCCAGAAGACTGGCTGAAGGCGGCCAGAAACTCGCCGGTCTACAAGATGGCGATTGACTGGAAGGTGGCCTTCCCGCTGCATCCGGAATACCGCACCCTGCCGATGGTCTGGTATGTGCCGCCGCTCTCGCCGGTCCAGTCGGCCGCCGAGGCCGGCAAGCTCGGTCTTGATGGCGATATGCCGGACGTGAAGTCGCTGCGCATTCCGGTGCGCTACCTCGCCAACCTTTTGACGGCGGGCAAGGAGGAACCGGTGGTGACGGCGCTGGAACGCATGCTCGCCATGCGCGCCTATATGCGCTCGAAGACCGTCGACGGCGTCGACGACAACGCGATTGCCGAACGCGTCGGCCTCACCGGCCGGATGATCGAGGACATGTACCACGTGATGGCGATTGCCAATTACGAGGACCGTTTCGTCATCCCGACCACCCATCGCGAGGTCTCCGAAGACGCTTACGACGTGCGCGGCTCCTGCGGTTTCTCCTTCGGCAATGGCTGTTCCGGCGGCAATTCCGAAACGGAACTCTTCGGCGCCGGACGCCGCAAGGTGGTGCAGACGCCAACCGATATCTTCAAGGAGCAGGTCTGATGAACATCGCCCTGAAAATCACCTCGCTGCTCCTGTCCTATCCGGAGAAGGAACTGCTGGATGAATTGCCGGAACTGAAGGCCGCGCTGGCATCCTCGGCGGTGCCGGAAGCCGTTGCCGTGGCGCTCGGAAGGCTGATCGACGATCTCGCGGGCCGCGATCTCTATGAGGCCCAGGAACGCTATGTCCATCTCTTCGACCGCACCCGCGCGCTGTCTCTGCATCTCTTCGAGCATATCCACGGCGAAAGTCGGGATCGCGGCCAGGCCATGGTCGACCTGATGGCGCTTTACGAGGCCGGCGGTTTCGAGATCGACGCGAAGGAACTGCCGGACTATCTGCCGCTGTTTCTGGAGTTTCTCTCCACCCGCCCCAAGACGGAAGCGGAAGACCTGCTCGGCCAGACCGCGCATCTCACCGAGGCGATCGGGGAGCGGCTGAAGAAACGGGAGTCTGTCTACGCATCGGCGTTTGCGGCGCTTTCCCTGCTGTCATCCGCCGAGGCTGACAAGAAGCTCCTGAAGGAGCTGATGGCCGCACCCGAAGACGACCCCGACGACCTGAAGGCGCTCGACAGCATCTGGGAGGAAGAAGCCGTCACCTTCGGCGGCAATGCCGGCGAGGGCGCGTGCGGGCCGGACCGGCTCAGGACCCGCATGCGCGCGGCAGACCGCCAACCCGGCGATGTCGCCGGTTCCATACCGAATTAGGAGACAGACCATGTCAGCCTATCTCAATACACTCGTTTTCGGCATCTATCCCTATATCGCGCTCACGGTGCTGATCCTCGGGACCGTGATTCGCTATGACCGGGAGCCCTATTCATGGCGCTCGGGTTCGTCGCAACTGCTGCGGCGCAAACAGCTCATCTGGGGCTCCGTGCTGTTTCACGTTGGCGTGCTGGTCATCTTCGCCGGCCACGTCGTCGGGCTCCTGACCCCAATCTGGGTCTTTGACGCGCTCGGCATCAGTCACGGCGCCAAGCAGATACTGGCCGTCGTCGCCGGCGGCATTGCCGGGGTTTTCGGCATCGTCGGCGCGACCCTGCTGATTCACCGCCGGCTGTTCGATGCGCGGGTGCGGGCCGCTTCCACCTTCAGCGATACGATGATCATCATCCTGCTCTGGCTGCAGCTTCTGCTCGGCCTCGGCACGATCCCGGTGTCCCTGCATCATCTCGATGGTCATGAAATGGTGAAATTCATGAGCTGGGCGCAGGGCATCTTCACCTTCAACTTCGCCGCCTCGTCCTACGTCGCCGATGCCGCCTGGATCTTCAAGGCGCATATTTTCCTTGGGCTCACCATCCTGCTCGTCTTCCCCTTCACGCGACTGGTGCACATGCTGAGCGTTCCGGTGCGCTATTTCTGGCGGCCCGGCTATCAGGTTGCCCGGCAGAAGGGCGACGGGTCGCGCATCAACGGCAAACCGGCGGAGTAACGCGAAATGGTCAATCTTTTCACACCGCAACAGCCCAAAACCACCGGTGCCGGCCCCGAACCCGGCAGCGGCTACCAGGCCGTCGACACGAAAATCCCGCCCAAGGCGCGAGCGGTGTTTTCCGAAATCTCGGTCAACGGTGTCACGATTGCCGAAAGCGCCATCCTCGCCGAGGCCCAGAACCACCCGGCCGACAATCCCGGCGCGGCGCTTCGGGCCGCCGCCGAAGCGCTCGTCATTCGTGAGTTGCTGCTGCAGAAGGCCGCGGAAGAACAGGTGACCGGCACGCCGGAGACAACCGCCGACGGCAAGACCGAAACCGCCGAGGATGCGAAAATCCGGGCGCTGATCGAGATGGCGGTCGACGCGCCTTCCGCCGATGATGCCGAATGCCGCCGGTTTTATGAGAACAACCGGAGCCGCTTCCGCTCCGAACCGATCTTCGAGGCGAGCCATATCCTGCTTGCCGCAAATCCGGCCGACGAGGCCGCCCGGCGGCAGGCGCGCGCGGAGGCTGAGCAGATGATTGCGGAGCTTGAAGCCGGCGCCGTTCGCTTCAGTGAACTGGCGCGGGCGCGCTCGGCCTGTCCGTCGGCGCAACAGGGCGGCAATCTCGGTCAGCTTTCGCCAGGCAGCACCGTGCCGGAATTCGAGGCGGTGCTGATGCGGCTGCCGGAGGGTGAGGTGACAGGGTCACCGGTTGAAACCCGCTATGGCTTTCATATCATCCGCATGGATCGGCGGATCGAGGGCGCGCAATTGCCGTTCGAGGCGGTTAAGCCGCGCATCGCCGCCTGGCTGGAGGCTGCTTCCTGGTCGAAGGCCGTTCAGCAGTTCATCGCCGTTTTGGCGGCGGAAGCGACCATCGAGGGCATCGAGATCACCGGCGCCGATGGGCCGCTGGTGCAGTAAGGAACAAAGGATGGCCGACACACCAGAGCTCCCCGCCGATCCGCGCAACTTACTCGCCTTCATCCCGTTTCTGCAGGATGACGCCGTCGATCGCCTGCTGGAGACCGCCGCACGCCGGCTTATTGCACAAGGCCGCCGGGTCGAAGGCCTGATCCAGCATGCCGTCACGGTTGGGGACCAGTGTTGCGGCGTGGTCGACCTGAAGGACATCGCCACCGGGAAACGCTGGCAGATCATGCAGGCGCTTGGCAGGAATGCGCGCGGTTGCCGATTGGACTTCAACGTGCTGTCGGAGGTTTCCGTCTTCACCGAGGGGCGGATCCAGACCCGGCCGGACATCATCATCCTCAACCGTTTCGGCAAGGCCGAGGCTGAGGGCCGCGGGCTGCGCTCGGTCTTCGAAGCCGCGTTCCTGGCCGGCGTTCCGGTGTTGACCACGGTGAAGGAAACCTATCTCGATTTCTGGCGTGACTTTGCCGGTGATCTGTCGCAGCCCCTGCCTGCAAGGGTCGATGCGATCGTCGCATGGTGCCTTGCAGCCGGCCCGAAAGCGGAAAGAGACGATCATGCGGCATGAACGCGCGATAACACAGTCAGCGCCGCGCCCGCTGGTCGACGGTTTCGGCCGCACCGCGACCTATCTCCGGCTTTCGGTGACGGATCGCTGCGATCTGCGCTGCACCTATTGCATGTCCGAGAACATGACCTTCCTGCCGCGCCGTGAGATCCTCGATCTTGAGGAGCTCTACCGGCTTTCCCGCATCTTCATGGCGCGCGGGGTGCGCAAGATCCGGATCACCGGCGGCGAGCCGCTGGTGCGCAAGAACATCATGGCGCTGTTCGCCATGCTCGGCGCTGATCTGAAGCGCGGCATGCTCGACGAGCTGACGCTGACGACCAATGGCACGCTGCTGGATCGCTACGCGGAAGCGCTGTTTGCCCATGGCGTGCGCCGGGTGAATGTCTCGCTCGATACGCTCGATCCGCGGCGTTATCGCGCGATCACCCGCTGGGGTCGGATCGAACGGGTCTTTGCCGGCCTGGAGGCGGCGCAGGCGGCGGGCCTCAGGGTCAAGATCAATGCGGTTGCCATGCGCGGCGCCTTCGAGCAGGAAGTGGACGAGCTGATCCGCTTTGCCCATGAACGCGGAATGGACCTGACGCTGATCGAGGAAATGCCGCTCGGCGAGGGACGGCATGATCGCCGGGAGAGCTTTCTGTCGCTCTCGAAGCTGCGCGACACGCTTTCGAAGCGCTGGACGCTTCAGCCGCTTGCCTTGAAAAGCGGTGGTCCAGCGCGTTATATGCGGGTCGCGGAAACCGGCGGCGTTCTGGGGTTCATCACGCCGCTTTCGTGCGGTTTCTGCGCCGCGTGCAACCGCCTGCGCGTCAGCGCCACCGGCGATCTTTACACCTGCATGGGCGATGAAGGCCGGGTCGG
>NZ_CFHTCS010000341.1:0-4657 GCF_984369615.1 Martelella sp.
GAGCCGCACCATGTTCGAGCCGCTTCCCGAGATGAAGACGGCGACGCGCTTCTTCGTCATAGGTTGATCATGCCCTTGTAGACCGTGCCGGCCATGTCGTCGCCGCGGGCAATGATGCGCCCAAGCGCAAAGGCGGTCTCGCCCTCGCGCTTCAGGACTTCGAGCACGTCTTCCAGGTCTTCAGCCTTGCAGACGCCGATCATGCCGACGCCGCAGTTGAAAGTCCGCATCATCTCCGCCGGCGCGACGCCGCCGGCGCGCGCCAGCCAGGAGAAGACGGAGGGCACGGTGATCGCCCCAAGGTCGATCTCGGCCGACAGCGCCTTCGGCAAAACGCGCGGAATGTTCTCGGGAAAGCCGCCGCCGGTAATGTGAGCCAGCGCCTTCACCGCGCCAGTCTCGCGGATGGCGGCGAGAAGCGGCTTCACATAGATGCGGGTCGGCTCAAGCAGCGCTTCGCCCAGCGTCTTGCCCGGCGCGAAGGGGGCCGGAGCCTGCCAGCCGAGGCCGTTCATCTCGGCAACGCGGCGGACCAGCGAGAAACCGTTGGAGTGCACGCCGGATGAGGCAAGGCCGAAGATCACGTCGCCTTCCTCGAGATTTGCCGCCGGTAAAAGCGCGCCGCGTTCGGCTGCCCCAACGGCGAAACCGGCAAGGTCATAGTCGCCTCTGGCATACATGCCGGGCATTTCCGCCGTCTCGCCACCGATCAGCGCGCAGCCGGCCTGGCGGCAGCCTTCGGCGATTCCCTCGACAATGGTCGCGCCTTCTTCCGGATCGAGCGCGCCGGTGGCGAAATAATCGAGGAAGAACAGCGGTTCCGCGCCCTGGACCACCAGATCGTTGACGCACATGGCGACGAGGTCGATGCCGACGGTGTCATGCTTGGCCGCCTCGATGGCGATCTTCAGCTTGGTGCCGACTCCGTCATTGGCGGCGACCAGAACGGGATCGGAAAAACCGGCGGCCTTCAGGTCGAACAACCCGCCAAAGCCGCCGATCTCGCTGTCAGCGCCGGGGCGGCGGGTCGACTTGACCGCAGGCTTGATCATCTCGACCAGAAGGTTGCCCGCATCGATATCGACGCCGGCATCGGAATAGGTCAGTCCGTTCTTACGGGTTTCGCTCGTCTTGCGGGAGTCGCTCATGGGGCCAATCCTCATGCCAATTCGAAACGAGGGCATTGCACGGGTCGTTGCCCGATGCAAGCGGCAAGGCCGGACGCCCCTCCGGATATCACAATAAAGCCGGTTGTTGAGGCCCGAATGCAAGTTCTTCCTAGTGTTTTCCGCCGGTGGATATCGGGGAGGGGCCGTTTCCCGCCATTCTTCGGCCTTGACGCTGGGGTCGCAATGCCCAACAAACAGAGCGCGCCGGTTGCTTCTTCCGGAGAGAGGCACGACCGGGTTTATCAACAAGAACGGCAATTGCTTTTTCAAGGACCAAGCATTGCCTGCGACGGAGTGTGGTGGATGACGAGACGCATCAGCGGCGCCGGCCTCAGGCGACAGGTCATTTTCTGGCTCCTGTTCGCCGCCTTCGTGGCGCTCTTTCTTTATGTGTTCCGCAGTATCCTGCTGCCGTTCGTGGCGGGCATGGCGCTCGCCTATTTCCTCGATCCGGTCGCCGACCGGCTGGAAAAGATCGGGATGAACAGGCTGTGGGCGACGACCGCGATCATGCTGACCTTCCTGATCGTCGTGATTGCGGTCCTGCTGCTCATCATTCCGCTTCTCGTCTCGCAGGCCTCCGAGGTGGTCCAGCAATTCCCGAAATATATCGCGGCGCTCGAGCACTATGTGCAGACCACGCAATTGAGCAAGCTGGTCGACTGGGCGAACGGCCAACTGACCGATCTCAGCGAGAATGTCGGCAAGATGCTGTCGGGCGGCGCCTCCATCGCCGGTTCGCTGTTCGGCAGCATCTGGAGTTCGTCGATGGCCGTCGTCAACGTCGTCTCCTTCGTCGTGCTGGCGCCGGTGATTGCGTTCTACCTCCTGCTCGACTGGGACCGGATGGTCGCCAAGGTCGACCAGTGGATCCCGCGCGGCCAGGTCGACGACGTGCGCTATCTCGCCCGCGAGATCAACAGCGTGATTTCCGGTTTCGTGCGCGGCCAGGGTTCGCTCTGCCTGATCCTCGGCGTCTACTACGCCGTGGCGCTCAGCCTTGCCGGGCTCAATTTCGGCGCGTTGATCGGTCTTTTCGCCGGCTTCATCAGCTTCATCCCCTATCTCGGCTCCACATCCGGCCTCGTGTTGTCCATGGGGGTCGCGATGTTCCAGTTCTGGCCGGATTTCTGGATGATCGCGCTGGTCTTCGGCATCTATCTGTTCGGCCAGTTCCTGGAGGGAAACGTGCTGCAGCCGAAGCTTGTCGGCGGCAGCGTGCGGCTTCATCCCGTCTGGCTGATGTTCGCCCTTTTTGCCTTCAGCGTGCTGTTCGGCTTCGTCGGCCTTCTCGTCGCCGTGCCGGTGGCGGCCGCCGTCGGCGTGCTCGTGCGCTTTGCCATCGATCGTTATCTCACCAGCGATCTTTACTGGGACGGGATCGAGCACCATACCGACGAGCCAACGCCGGTGAAGGAAGAAGAAGGCTGAGCCGTGGCCAGGAAGAGCGAAACCGTGCAGCTGCCGCTTGCCCTCGGCCACGATCCGGTCGCTGACCGTGAGCACCTCCTGGTCTCCGCCTCGATCGCGCCAGCGGTCGATCTCGTTGACCGCTGGCCGGACTGGCGCGCGCCGGTGGTGGTGCTTGTCGGGCCGCCAGGCGCCGGCAAGAGCCATCTCGCTGCCATCTGGAAAGGGGTGAGCCAGGCGCGCGACGTGACGGACAATCTGCGCGGCGGCCGACCCGTTCCCTATCGTCAGGGCGCGTTCCTGTTCGAGGACGCCGACCGCGCGGGCTTCGACGAGACGGCGCTCTTTCATCTCATCAACACGGTGCGCCAGAACGGCGGCAGCCTGCTGATCACCGCGCGTGACCTGCCCGGCCTCTGGCCCGTTACGCTCGCCGACCTCCGCTCGCGGCTGCAGGCGGCAACCGTGGTCGAAATCGGCGCGCCGGATGACGAGCTCCTTGAGCAGGTTATCTTCAAGCTCTTCGCCGATCGGCAACTTGAGGTGGATCGACGCGTCGTGACCTACCTTGTCTCGCGCATGGAGCGGTCGCTCGACAGCGCCTGCCGGATCGTCGATGAGATCGACAGGCTCGCGCTTTCGCGCGGACGCCGGATCACGCGCGCTTTGGCGGCGGAGGTTCTCTCCCTGCGTGAAAATGCAACAATGTGATCCTATCCCCTCTACGCCTGCGAAAAACACAAGCGCGCGCTTGCAAGCGCCCATAAACTGCGCAAGTCTTGCCGCCTGTCACAGTTTCGTTGCCAAATTCGGATAGTCCGGCAGGAAGAGCGGCGACGTCGCTGCGCCCTGTGTCCGGGTCTATGAGAGGGAAGAGCTGAAATCATGGAAAACTTGTCGTCGCGCGTTGATGGAATGAGCGATCTCGACGGTGCCGAGGATCTGAGCCGGAGCCCGGCGCGGTTCGTCAACCGGGAGTTTTCCTGGCTCCAGTTCAACCGAAGGGTGCTGGAGGAAACGCTCAACCCGGCCCATCCGCTGCTGGAGCGTGTACGCTTCCTGTCCATCTCGGCGGCCAATCTCGACGAGTTCTTCATGGTGCGCGTCGCCGGCCTCGAGGGTCAGGTCCGCCAGGGCGTGACCATGCTGTCCGCCGATGGCAAGACTCCGGCCGAGCAGCTTTCGGATATCCTGCGCGAGGTTGACAACCTGCAGATGGAACAGCAGGCGGCCCTGGCCGTGCTGCAGCAATACATGACCAATGAAGGCGTCGTGATTGTCCGCCCTTCGGTCTTGATGGACGAGGATCGCGCCTGGCTGACCAACGAATTCGAGCAGGGTATCTTCCCGGTTCTGACGCCGCTTTCGATCGACCCGGCCCATCCCTTCCCGTTCATCCCCAATCTCGGCTTTTCCATGGGCCTGCAGCTGGTCAGCCGCCACGGCCGCGAGCCGATGAACGCGCTCCTGCGCCTGCCGCCGTCCATGAACCGCTTCGTGCGCATGCCGGATCTCGACGGCGCGATCCGCTACATCACGCTGGAGGATGTGATCGGCATGTTCATCCACCGGCTCTATCCCGGTTACGAGGTGCAGGGCCACGGGACCTTCCGCGTCATCCGCGACAGCGATATCGAGCTGGAGGAAGAGGCGGAAGATCTGGTGCGCTATTTCGAGACGGCGCTGAAACAGCGCCGCCGGGGGTCGGTGATCCGCATCGAGACCGATTCGGAAATGCCGGCATCGCTACGCCATTTCGTCATCCACGAGCTTGGCGTTCCCGAGGATCGCGTTGCGGTTCTGCCGGGGCTGCTGGCGCTCAACACGCTGTCGGAGATCACCAAGGCGCCGCGTCCGGACCTCCTGTTCAAATCCTTCAATCCGCGTTTTCCCGAGCGCGTGCGCGAGCATGTCGGCGACAGCTTCGCCGCGATCCGCGAGAAGGACTTCGTGGTTCATCACCCTTACGAATCCTTCGATGTCGTCGTCCAGTTCCTGATCCAGGCGGCCCGCGACCCGAACGTGCTCGCCATCAAGCAGACGCTCTACCGCACCTCCAATGACAGCCCGATCGTGCG
>NZ_CFHTCS010000342.1:0-4654 GCF_984369615.1 Martelella sp.
CCGGCGGGCAAGTCGACGCTCAACATCGTGCCCGGCCTGCTCGGCACGATCCTGACGATGACGCTGCTGATCTTCACCGCCCTTGCCGTCACCCGCGAGATCGAGCGCGGCACGATGGAAAACCTGCTCGCCATGCCCATCCGCCCGATCGAGATCATGATGGGCAAGATCATGCCCTATGTCTTCGTCGGCGCGTTTCAGGCGGCGCTGATCATCTCCTCCGGCCTCTTCATCTTCGACGTGCCGATCCTCGGAGACCCTTGGTCGCTGGCGCTTCTGACGCTGCTCTTCGTCGTCACCAACCTGTCGATCGGCTACACATTCTCGACGGTTGCCAGGAACCAGCTCCAAGCCGTGCAGATGTCGATGATGTTCTTCCTGCCGAGCATCCTGCTGTCGGGCTTCATGTTTCCCTTTGACGGCATGCCGCGCTGGGCGCAGTATCTCGGCGAGGCCCTGCCGCTGACGCACTATCTGCGCATCGTGCGCGCCATCATGCTGAAGGGCGCCGACATCACGGTCCTCGGATTCGACAGCGCCATGCTGGCGGCGATCGCGCTGGTTGCCATCACCATTGCCGTCAGCCGCTTCAACAAGACGCTCGACTGAGCCGCTGATCATGCCTCCTTGCGCGGGCCTTCAGCGGCAAAGGCGCGCAAGAATTCTCGTGCGGGCATTGGCCGCGCGATCAGGAATCCCTGGATGCAGATGTCGGGATGAATGGCAACGAGATGGTCAGCCTGGCCTCTGGTTTCCACGCCCTCGCAGATCAGGGTCACCTCGAGCGCGGCGGCAAGTTCACAGACCTTGCTGACGATCACGGCGCCGATCGCCTGCTGGCCGATCGCCTGGGTGAACATTCGGTCGATCTTGATGCCCGCGATCGGCATGCGGGCGATATAGGCAAGGTTCGAATAGCCCGTGCCGAAATCATCGATGAGAATGCGATAACCGCGATTGCTGAAGGCCGCCATCGCCTGGGTCAGGCTGTCATGGCTTGCCGTCGAACGCTCGGTCAGTTCCAGGGCGACCTGGCCGGCGGAAAGCCCGTGGGACCGGGTTTCGGTCTCGAGAAAATCCAGAAACGCCGGGCTCAGTATGTCATCGGAGGCGACATTGATGCTGACATAGAAATTCGGATCGGCCGCAAGGTGCGCCGCCATGTCGGTGAATGCCCGCCGGACGACGCCGCGGGTGATCCGCCCGATAAACCCGCAGGTCTCCGCAGCGGGTATGAACTGATCGGGCGGCATCAGCGTCCCGTCGAAATCGACCAGCCGCGCAAGCGCCTCGGCCCCGCATATTCTGTTGTCGGAAAGCCTGACGATCGGCTGATAATGGACGGTAAGCCGGTCATCATTGAGCGCCCGCTCCAGCCTCTGCCGCCAGGACCGGCTTTCGCGATAGAGATGGGCATGCCAGAGTCCGAGGAAGGCGCCGGCCGAAACACCGCCGGCCAGGACAAGCAGAAAATCAAGCGGCGCCGTCTTCAGAAGGGCCGGCGCATCATAGGTGGCGACAACGCAGACGTCGGTCTTTTCATTGCAGCGCGAATAGACCCTTCGGCGCGCAATGCGATACCATTCGCTGCTGCTTCCGAGCAAAGTCGCAAGCCCTTCGGCATCGCCGAAGGACCGGTAGCTGTAGCTGGCATCGCTGGTCAGGACAAGGGCGGCCAGCCGCTCGGCGGGGTCGTCGTAGCGCGCGAAGGCGGACGGTTCCGTCATAACGACGCTGTTGCCGAAAGAGGCCATGTCGACTGCAAGGCCGGCCGGAGCAATGCCCCTGGTGTCCTTCCAGAGAATGGCCGCGTTGACGCCCACCACCTGCGAAGGCGGCGGCATCTTCACCGGGCTCGCCAGTTCACCCCATATCCCGGTGCAGACGAGGTACCCGTCCCTGATGCGGCCGACATCGGCAAGATAGGGGGCGGAGAAAACGACGCCGCGCATCGCCTCCAGGTCGTCTGCGGAACAGGGCATATCGTCAGATCGGTCGAGGGCGCGCAATACGGTCAGGCTGGTTTCGGCGACTGAAACCGCGTTTTGAAAGACGTCGGAGCCGTAATAGTCGACATACCCGTCCGCGTCATGGTTGCGAATGAACTCGGCGATCACCAGCGCGCATATCCCGCCCAGACAGATCCAGACAAGACAGATGATCCAGATACTCCGCCTACCCGCCTCCATCGCGCTTCCCTTCCGCAGCCGCGCGCGTGAGGAACCTTTGCCCCTTCTGAAGCGCCAGTTGTCCCAACAATCGCTCCCAGATCGACCGCTGACGACAGGACTGCGTAACCAGCAAATGCTATCGCTAGCATTTTAGCAATAAATGTGAAAGGCCGCCGAAAGTCGGCGGCCTTTCACACAAAAGCTTGAAAGCGGCCGGGCCGAAGCCCGAAGCCGGAATTTATTCGCCCGGCTGCGGCTCTTCGTTCATGGAGGAGAGCATCGGCGTTGCCTCGTCGGCGCCGGAAGCCTTGCGGCGGGCGTCGATGATGAGGTCGTCGCGCTGGGTCGCGATGCGGCGAACCTGGCCCATCGCGCGTCCCGTACCGGCTGGGATCAGACGGCCGACGATGATGTTTTCCTTCAGGCCCTGGAGCGTATCGACCTTGCCGGCAATCGCCGCTTCCGTGAGAACCTTGGTGGTCTCCTGGAAGGACGCGGCCGAGAAGAAGGACGGCGTCTGCAGCGAGGCCTTGGTGATGCCGAGCAGAACCGGCTCGCCTTCGGCAGGCCGCTTGCCCTGTGCCACAAGTTCCTCGTTCATATTGTCAAAGGCGATCGCCTCGATGATATCGCCGGTGATCTGGCCACTGTCGCCAGAAGCGGTGATCTCGATCTTCTGCAGCATCTGGCGAACGATCACCTCGATGTGCTTGTCGTTGATGACCACGCCCTGCAGGCGATAGACTTCCTGGATCTCGTTGACGAGATAGGAGGCCAGCGCCTCGACGCCCTTGATGGCAAGGATGTCATGCGGGGCCGGGTTGCCGTCGAGGATGTAGTCGCCCTTCTCGATGTAGTCGCCGTCCTGCAGATGGAACGGCTTCGACTTCGGAATGAGATATTCCACCGGCTCGACGCCGTCTTCCGCAGGCTCGATCTGGATGCGGCGCTTGTTCTTGTAGTCGCGGCCGAAGCGGATCGTGCCGTCGATCTCGGCGATCACGGCATGGTCCTTCGGACGGCGGGCTTCGAACAGTTCCGCAACGCGCGGCAGACCACCGGTAATGTCCTTGGTCTTGGCGCTTTCCAGCGGCGAACGGGCAAGCACGTCACCCTGGCTGACCTTCTGGCCGGGCTCGACCGAAAGGATCGCGTCGACGGACAGCGGCAGGCGAGCCTCGCCGCCGCGCGGCAGCTTCATGATCTCGCCATTGGCATCCTTGATGACGATGGACGGCTTCAGATCGGAACCGCGCGGCGTCGAACGCCAGTCGATGACCGAGCGCTTGGTGAAGCCGGTCGCCTCATCCGTCGTTTCGGTGACGGACAGACCTTCGACGAGGTCTTCGAAGTCGACCGTGCCGGAGACTTCCGTCATCATCGGGCGGGTATAGGGGTCCCACTCGGCAAGACGCTGACCGCGACGCACCGTGTCGCCGTCATCGACGAACAGTTTCGAACCATAGGCGACCTTTTGCGAGGACCGCTCCTGATCGCGCTGGTCGAGGATCTGGATCGCCATGTTGCGGCCCATTGCCACCAGAACGCCGTCGGAGTTCCGCAGAACGTTGCGGTTCTTGATCCGCACCGTGCCCTCATAGGAGGATTCCAGGAACGACTGGTCAACCACGTTCGCCGTACCGCCAAGGTGGAAGGTACGCATGGTAAGCTGCGTGCCGGGCTCGCCGATCGACTGGGCGGCGATGACGCCGACGGCCTCGCCGATATTCACCGGCGTACCGCGCGCAAGGTCGCGACCGTAGCAGACCTGGCAGACGCCCGTCTGAACCTCGCAGGTCAGAGCCGAACGGATCTGGACCGACTGGATGCCCGAAGCCTCGATCTTGATGACGTCGGCCTCGTTGATCTGACGGCCGGCCTCGACGATCAGCTCGCCGGTGACCGGATCCTCGATGTCGACAAGCGCCGCACGGCCGAGCACGCGCTGGCCGATGGAGGCAACCACCTGGCCGGCATCGACGATGGCGGTCATGGTCAGGCCCTTGTCGGTTCCGCAATCGGCCGTGTTGACGATGCAGTCCTGTGCCACGTCGACGAGACGACGGGTCAGGTAACCCGAGTTCGCCGTCTTCAGGGCGGTATCGGCCAGACCCTTACGGGCGCCGTGCGACGAGTTGAAGTACTCGTTCACGGTCAGGCCTTCCTTGAAGTTCGAGATGATCGGCGTCTCGATGATTTCGCCCGACGGCTTGGCCATAAGACCGCGCATGCCGCCCAGCTGACGCATCTGGTTCACCGAACCACGCGCGCCGGAATGGCTCATCATGTAGATCGAGTTCATCTGCTTCTGGCGGCCGGTTTCCGGATCGAATTCGACCGCGCGAATGCGGGCCATCATCTCTTCGGTAACCTTCTCGGTTGCCTTGCCCCAGGCGTCGACGACCTTGTTGTACTTCTCGCCCTGGGTAATCAGGCCGTCATTGTACTGCTGCTCGTATTCCTTCACGAGCGCTTCGGTCTCG
>NZ_CFHTCS010000343.1:0-4653 GCF_984369615.1 Martelella sp.
CTCCAGTCTCCTCGGTACGCTCCGAATGGACAACCTCCTGAAAGCCCACATCTAGCGGGGCCAGCCGATAACCGCAAATTCCGGCTTCTCCGGTGTCCTCGCCTGCCGGGCAGGACGACGCGACGGCGTCTGCGTCCTAGCGCATCCGTGATTGAAACAGTCACGGATTGGACATTTGAAGCAAGGCCTACTCCATTACAGAAACATCCTCGTCATCGCCGTTCTGGCGCTGTCGCTGTGTCTCTCGCAGAAAACGGTCGAAAGCTACGGCGACAACCTGCAGATCGCGCTTCCGGTCGCCGCCTTCGGCTGCCGGATCGCGACCGGCGGCGGCGGAGACTATGCCGCGCGCTTTCTGGCGATGCTCGGCACGGTGCACCTCACAAAATGGGGGCTTGGCGATGCCCGGATCAACATCCGCCCCTCGGGAAGCCTTAACGGGTTCCCCTCCGGTCACATGGCGGCGGCCAGCTTCGGGGCGAGCAGCCTCATCAATGCCTGCATCGAAAAATCGCCGGTGACGAAAACAGTGGTCATACTGGCGGCGTTCTTTGTCGGCGGCTCGCGCATCGAATCGGATTCGCATAACTTCTGGCAGGTTCTTGCCGGGGCGCTCTGGGCGCTCTTGTTCGAGCGCGGCTTCAGAAAGGCCACCGGACGGCTTCGACGACTGGCGCGCAAACGAAAGGATGACAGGATGGCTGCGGGTACAAGCAGGGAGAGCATCGGCCGATGAAACTTGCCGAATATGCAGAAAAGCTGATGGGAATGGACGACAGCACCTGGCAGCGCCACGCCAATCCGTGGAGCGGCTGGAGCCGGCTGACAGTGCTGCCCGCGATCGCGCTTGCCGCCTGGAGCCGGATGCTGATCGGCCCCTGGGCCATCCTGCCCGCCATTGCGGCCCTTGCCTGGGTCTGGCTGAACCCCAGGCTTTTCCCGCCGCCCAAACGCAAGGATAGCTGGATGACGCGCGGGATTTTCGGCGAACGGGTCTGGCTCAAGCGCGGAAGCGTGGCCATTCCCGCCGGCCACGCGCGCGCCGGCACAATCCTGAACGCGCTCTCGGCCGTCTCCGGGCTCATCTTCGTCGCCGGCCTGATCTGGCTCGATTTATGGGCGACGCTTTCCGGCATGGCGCTGACCATGCTGCTCAAGCTCTGGTTCCTCGACCGCATGGCCTGGCTTTACGGCGATATGGAGAAGGTCAACGCCGAGTATGCCGCGTGGTCGCGCAGCGAGCGGAGGGCCTGAATTTCGCGCGGTTTCGCCTTCTGGAGAAGAGAAGCCGCGGCGCAGAACGCCGCGGCCAATTGTGTCATCCCGGCGGGGGCAATTCTTACATCAGGCCGAGAAGGCGCGGCAGGCCTGTGGTGAGGGCCGGAATATAGGTGATCATCAGCAGCGCGATCACCAGCGTGATGAAGAAGGGCAACAGAGGTTTGGCCACCTTTTCGATGCTCACGCCGCCGATGCTGCATCCGACGAAAAGCACCGAGCCCACCGGCGGCGTCATTGAACCGATGCCGAGGTTGAAGATCATCATCAGGCCGAACTGCACGGGGTCCATGCCGACTTCCCGCGCGATCGGCAGGAAGATCGGGGTGAAGATCAGCACCGCCGGCGTCAGGTCCATGAAGAAACCGATGATCAGCAGGCAGATATTCATGATCAGCAGGATCACGATCGGGTTTTCGAAGGTCAAAAGCGCATCGGCGATCGCGTCCGGAATGCCGGTGATCGTCATCACATAGGACATCACGCCGGAGGCGGCGATCAGGAACAGGATCACGGCGCTGGTGACCATGGAACTCTTCAGGACGTCGACATATTCCCGCCACGTGGCAAGCCGGTAGATCAGCGACAGAACGAAGGAGTAGAGAACGGCGACGGCTGCGCCCTCGGTTGCCGTAAAGGCGCCGATGACGATGCCGCCGATCACGACCACGACCATCAGCAGCGGCGGCAGGGCCTGCCAGACGATCTTCGCCGCCTCGCCGAGGCCGGGGATTTCCGACACCGGAAACTTCCGGCGCTTGGCGATGATGCCGGCGACGATCATCACCGAAAGACCCATGAGCAGGCCGGGCACATAGCCGCCGATAAAGAGGGCCGAGATCGAGGTGCCGCCGGAGACCAACGAGAACAGGATCAGCGGACCGCTCGGCGGGATCAGGATGCCGGAGGGCGCCGAAGCGATGTTGACGGCGGCCGAAAATGTCGGGTCGTAGCCCTCCTTCTTCTGCAATGGGGCCATGGTTCCGCCGACGGCGGCGGCGGCCGCGATCGCCGAGCCCGAGATCGAACCGAACAGCATGTTGGCGATCACATTGGTGTGCGCAAGCGAGCCCGGCAGGCGTCCGCCGATCAGCTTGGCGAGGTTCACCAGCCGGATGGCGATACCGCCCTTGTTCATGATGTTGCCGGCAAGAATGAAGAACGGGATCGCCAGCAGCGTGAACGAATCGACGCCTGCAAACATCTTCTGGGTGGCGACAAAGAAGGCGACGCTTGGCGGCAGGAAGAACAGGCCGGTCAGAATGGAGGACACGGCGATCGCCACGGAAATGGCAATGCCCTGGGCCAGCATCAGGAAGAACAGGCCGAAGAGCAGGACGGACGCGAAAACCGTCTCGTCCACATAGTCGAAGATAAAGTCCATGTCAGAGGCTCCCGACCGGCTTGAGGGCTGCCCGGTTGCTGTCGCGAACCAGGATGATCATGTTCAGCGACTGAAGGATGAAGATCAGCACGGCGGCGATCGGCATGATCAGGTAAACCTCGCCGATGGGAATGCGCATGATCGGTGAATACTGCGTCATCGAGGATGTGACGGCCTTGATGCCGCCGAGAAACAGGATGAACGCCGAAAACACCAGAACGACGGTGTCGTTGATCAGCATCAGGATCAGCTTCTTGCGCCCGCTGAGCGCCTCGATGACAAAGACAAGCGACAGGTGCTGGCGGGTGCCGAAGGCATATGCCGATCCGAGAAAGGCCATCCAGATCATCATGAAGCGGAGAAGTTCTTCAGTGTAGAGCGCTGGAGACGCAAGCACATAGCGGGTGAAAACCTGCCACAGCATCAGTCCTGCCATGATCGCCAGCATTGCCGAGGTCAGGTAAAGCAGGGCGCTCTCCAGAGCATGTTTTATTTTGTCTATCATGGATGTCCTCCATGTCCTCCACGACGGAGGCGGAGCGGCGTCGTTCGGGACTGTTCTTCTGGTGCGGCCGCAAAGGTGTCCTCCCCGCACGGCCGCTTTGATGATATCATGCATCATGAAAAAAGATTGCGCCATATGAAAGAATATTTCATATTGTGCCAAACGGAGGATTGCAGATGAAAAAGGAAAGCAGGCGTCTACGGCTGAGCGACCTGGCGCGTTATTGCGGCGTCTCGCCGTCCACCGCGTCGCGGGCGTTGTCGGGAACGCCGGGGGTCAGGCCGGAGCTGAGGGAGAAGATCCTTCAGGCCGCCAAGTCCCAGAACTACCATGTGCCCATGTCGATTGCCGGCATGAAGCTCATTGTCGCGGCGAGCGCCAGCGCCATGCTCGACTACCAGCGCAACCAGTTCACTGCATTTGTGCTGGAGGGCATGCGCGAACGCGCCGAGGTTCTCGGCCTGTCTTTGTCGACGAAGGCGATTTCGAACGCGGACGACGAGCGCCGCATGCTGGACGAGGCCGCCGGCGACCCCGAAATCGCCGGTGTGCTGATGCTGACCATCGATGAGGACGAAATGCTGGTGCCGGCGCGCGCCTTTCAGAAGCCCGTGCTGCTGGTCAATGGCGATGATCCGCTGATGCGGCTGTCGAGCATCGCGCCGCACAATCGCGCGGCCGCAGCCCTTGCCACGCGCTACCTGAAATCGCTCGGTCATTCCCGCATCCTGTTTCTCGCCCGGCCCGGCCGGCGCACCATCCTGCGACGCCTCGAAGGTTGGCGCGACGAGATCGAAACGATCGAGGGCGTCCACTGGCGCGATCTCGTTGTCGATGCGACCGACTGGACACCGGAGGCCGCGATCGAGGCGATGCGCCGCCATGTCGGGGAAAAGGGCAACGCCTTCACGGCCGTTCTCGCCGCCGGCGACAGCCTCGCGGCCGGCGCCATATTCGGCATGCGCGAACTCGGCCTGTCGGTTCCCGACGATGTTTCGGTGATGGGGATAGACGGCCTGCCGCAAAGCGACTTCCTCGATCCGCCGCTGACCACGGTTCAGATCCCGATGCGCGAGATGGGGGCGGCGGCGCTGGACATGATACGCGACCTCATCGACAACGAGCCATTTCTGCCGCGACGGACGGAACTGTCGTGCGGGCTTGTCGAGCGCGGGTCGACGGCGCATGCGAAGGGTGGCAAGGGCTGAGGCGAGAAGAACAAGCCGGCGGACGCCCAGAGCGCCGCCCGCCGGCATTTGCTGAACCGTCTAATCGAAGGGACGGATGGCGCCCTCGATCGTCCAGTCGGCGGGGTTGAGGCTACGCCCCTCCGCCGTAATCGTGCCATCCATGCCAAAGACGACCGCGCCATAATCCGGATCGTCGACGGTGATGGTCCCGTCCTCGGCAAGGGCGTGGGTCAAGGCCTCGAACCGCCTCCGGAAGCCGGCAAGTCCGCCTTCGACCTCTCCGCTTTCCGCCAGCC
>NZ_CFHTCS010000344.1:0-4652 GCF_984369615.1 Martelella sp.
TCCTCAGCGATGCCGACGCGCCTGTTCTGATCGCGCAGGCTGCGCTGGTCGAGCGGCTGTCCGAGATAAGCCCCGGCGCGGTGAAAACCGTTCTGGTGGTCGAGGGCGAGGCCGCTGCGATCTCAGGCTACGACGTCCGGACGCTGGTCGACCCGGAGAAGGAGGACATGCAGGCGCTGAGCCTGTCGCAGCCGATCGAACCCTGGGACCTGCACGCGATCATGTATACGTCGGGCACGACCGGCAACGCCAAGGGCGTGATGAGCACCTATGCCCAGCACTACACCATGGGGCCGGACGCCTTTGATTGCGTCGGTACCGACGACCGCTGCATGATCTGCGGCCCGATCTTTCACTGCGGATCGACGCTTTATGTCAACGCCATGCTGGCGCGCGGCCTCTCGATCGGGATGATGCGCGAGTTCAAGACGGACACGTTCTGGCAAGCCGTTCGCGAGACCGGCTCGACCTACTGCCTGCTTCTCGGCGTCATGGCAGCCTTCCTGCTGAAGGCTCCCGTTCGCCCCGATGACCGCGACCATCCGTTGCGCCGCGCCTTCATCACGCCCTTTGGCGAGGATGGCCCGCTCTTCGCGGAACGGTTCGGCGTTGAGGCGTGGACGATATACAACATGACGGAGATCGCGAGCCCCCTGCACGCCGGGCCCGGCATCACCGCAAAGGGGATCGCCGGTAAACCGCGCCCCTGGTGCGAGCTTCGCATCGTCGACGAGAACGACATGCCGCTTGGGACAGGCGAGGTGGGCGAACTGATCATCCGTTCGCACCGCCCCTGGGCGCTGATGGCCGGCTACTACAAGAACCCTGCCGCGACGGTCGATGCGATGCGCAACGGCTGGTTCCACACGGGCGACAGCTTCCGGAGAGACGAGGACGGGACCTACTACTTTGTCGATCGTCTCAAGGACATCATCCGGCGGCGCGGCGAGAACATCTCTTCCTTCGCCCTGGAAAGCGAGGTCCTCGGCATGGCGGAGATCCGGGCGTGCGCGGCCGTCGCCGTGCCTTCCGAGTTCACCGAGGACGAGGTCCTGATCGTTGTTTCGCCCGCCAGCGCACAGGGCATCGATCCGGCCTCAGTCCTTGACCGGCTTTCCGCGACGCTGCCGCGCTATATGGTGCCGCGTTACCTCCGCGTTCTCGACGATCTGCCAAAAACCGCCTCGGGCAAGGTGCAGAAGCACCTGCTGCGCAAGGAAGGCGTAACCAACGATACCTTTGACCGGGAAGCCGCCAAGCCTGCCCGCGCCGAGGCCTGATCCAGGCTTTGCGATGCCTTTCGCGCCGCCGGCATTGCAACGTTGCTGCTGGCCTTACACTCGTATCGGCAAGACGAGAGCCGGCGGGGCGGCTCAGGCGGCCGGGGCGTCTGGCTCCGGTCGCGTAGCCAAGGCGATCTTCAAACAGAGACGTTGTCAGCAGGGGGCACGTGGCTGCAAGTTCATGACCAGACGGGAAGTCCGCGCGCGTGGCGCGGAAGAAGGGCGCACCGCCGCCCGGCGGCCATCGCCCGCCTGCCGCCCTCGCTGAGGACGGCATCGCATCAGGCCGCAAGCTTTTCCGGCGCCGGCCTATTGGCGCTAGCCTTGAACCAACGGCTCATCCTGCGTTCGCACCCCCGAAGGGTGATGGCGTGATTGGCCGGACCGCTGTCGATGCAGCCTTGCCCGGCCAGGCATATGCGGCAGTTCAGCCGAGCGAGATGGTGATTTCCTCGACCTCGGCCTTCGACGCGCCACGATAGGCGGTGACTTCGATCTCGACCTTGAAGTCCGGCGCGCCGAGCGGCGAGCAGGTGACGGTGCGCTGCGGATCGATGCCGCGGAAACGCTCGCCGACATATTCCATCACCGCCTTGGCATCCTCGACGTAGGGGATGAAGATCTTCGACTGGACGACATCGGCAAGGCAGGAGTCGACCGACTTCAGCGCGCCTTCGATATTGTCGAAGCACTGGCGGGCCTGTTCCACCGGATCGGTCGACATTTCACGGGTCTTGTAATTGCGGCCGGCTGTGTTGGACACGAAGATCCAGTCGTCGACGCAGACGATGCGCGAATAGCTTTCCCTGGTTTCGAAGATGGAGCCGGATTTGACTTTGGTGATCCTGACCATGGTTTTTCCTGTTCTGTTTGGGTTTGAGAAGGACAAGGGAAGAGTGTCCGCAGGCGCTGCCGCCTGCGACGAGGATGGGAATCGGATGAAATGCCGGCCGGGCGATTACTGCTTGTAAAAGCGCGCCGCCGTCTCCGCGCTGATGCGCCCTTCGGCAAGGTCGCGCCGGACGGCCGCCGGGTCGCGGCCCGCCGGATCGCCGTAGCCGCCGCCGCCGGGCGTGGTGATCGAGACGATCTGGCCAGGCTTCAGGTCGACCATGCCGGCGAAATCCGTGCGGCCGTCGCCGAAGTCGAGCACGGTGCCCCGCGCGGAGGTGCCGCCATCAAGGCCCCAGGGTTCGGAGGCGACGCGCGACCCCTCGACGGTGAACCGGCAGGCCTTTTCCGCGCGGTAGACGCGGCGCACGCCCATGCCGCCGCGATAGGCGCCGGCGCCGGCGGAATCATCCACCAGTTCGTAGCGCAGCAGCGTCAGCGGATATTCGAGCTCCAGCGACTCCACCGGCAGGTTCGAGGTGTTGGTGAGGCTGACATGGATGCCCGAAAGCCCGTCGGAGGACGGCCGCGCGCCGCCGCCGCCGCCGATGGTTTCGAGATAGACCCAGATCGAGCCATCGTCATGGACACCGTTGAAGATCGCCCCGGTGCAGCAGCCATTGCCGGCCGCCATGACCTTGCCGGGAAGCGCCCTGGCGAGCGCGCCATAGACGAGGTCGCAGACCCGCTGGGCCGCCGCGATGCGGCCATCGACGGCCGCCGGATGCTCGCAGTTGAGGATCGACCCTTTCGGCGCGGTCACCGTCAGCGGACGGGCAAGCCCGGCATTTGGCAGGATCGTCGGATCGACGACCGACTTCACCGCGAAATAGCTCGCCGCCAGCAGCGAGGTATAGATCAGGTTCAACCCGGCGCGCAGCTGCGGCGGTCCGTCGAAGGCGAGCGTCATTTCGTCGCCGGCAATGGTGATTTCGACGGAAAGCTTGATCCTGTCGCCGCGCTGGTTTGAATCGAACTGGTCGGAGAAGCCGTAGGTGCCATCTGGAATTTCGGCAATGGCGGCGCGCATCTTGCGCTCGGCATAATCTTGCAGCGCCTCGCCGGCGGCCAGCACCTTGTCCGTGCCGTATTTGCCGCAGAGATCCTGCATGCGCTGAACGGCGAGCCGGTTGGCCGACATCTGGGCGCGCAGATCCGACAGGCGCTCGCGCGGGACCTGGCAGTTGAGCAGGAACATCTCCTGCAGGTCCTGGTTCAGCACACCCTCGCGATAGAGCCGCACCGGCGGGATGCGCAGGCCTTCCTGATAGATATGCTCGTGGCCGCGATCGGCGAAATCCGAATGATGGGCGGTGTTGACGGCCCAGGCCACCAGCGTGTCATCGACGAAGATCGGCTCGGCGAGCACGATATCCGGCAGATGGGTCGCTCCGCCGGCATAGGCATCATTGGCCATGAACACATCGCCGGGCCTGATGTCGTTCATCTTGAACCGACCATGGATCGCGCCGATCACGCCAAGGAAGGAGCCGAGATGCATCGGGATATGCTCGGCCTGGCAAAGCGTGTTGCCGTGGCGGTCGAACAGCGCCGTCGAGCAGTCGCGGCGTTCCTTGATGTTTGTGGAGTAGGAGGCGCGCACCAGCGCCTCGCCCATCTCCTCGACGATGGACTGCAGCGCCGAGCCGATGACTTCTACCGTGATGGGATCAATCGTGGTCATCGTTCAAACCTCCAGGATGAGATTGAGATAGGGGTCGACCGTGCCGGTCATCTCCGGCAGCAGCACGGTGGTCGTGTCCATCTGCTCGACGATGGCCGGGCCGGTAATGACATTGCCGGCCTTCAGCAGGCCGCGTTCATAGACCGGGCAGGTGACGAAACCGCCGGCCTCCGACATCCACACCGCGCGTTCGCCGATCTTCGCGCCCGAGGCATCGGGGCCGTGATCGTCCTGTTTCTGGAATTCGGCCTTGTCGACGATGCCAGCGGCCTCGACGCGCAGGGTGACGAGCTGGATCGGTTCCCCTTCGGCGATGAAACCGAAGCGCTGGCGGTGCGCCGCCTCGAAGCCCTTTTCCAGCGCTGTGAAGGTTTCCGCCGTAATCGGCCCCGCTGGAACCGTGACCGAAAGCTCGTAATTCTGCCCGGCATAGCGCATGTCCACCGTGCGGGTGATGACGCGACGATCGGCGGCGATCTTCTCCGCTTCGAACCAGACATCGGCCTGTTCGGCAAGGCTTGCGAAACCTTCTTCCAGCGCAGGCCGTGCCGCGTCCGACAGTTCCATCAGCCGCGACAGGGCGAAATCGGAGCGCAGGTCGGTCAGCAGCAGGCCAAGCGCACAGAGCGTTCCCGGCGTCAGCGGCACGATCACCGTCTTCATGTCCAGCTCGCGCGCAAGACGTGCGGCATGGAGCGGACCGGCGCCGCCGAAGGCCATCAGCGCGTAATCGCGCGGATCATGGCCGCGCTGGACAGAGATCACCCGGATCGCCTTCGCCATATTGGCGGTGA
>NZ_CFHTCS010000345.1:0-4630 GCF_984369615.1 Martelella sp.
ACGAGCCCGGCTCCTCGATCATGCCCGGCAAGGTCAACCCGACCCAGAACGAGGCCATGACCCAGGTCTGCGCCCATATCGCCGGCAATCAGGCGGCGATCACCTTTGCCGGCAGCCAGGGCCAGTTCGAGCTCAACGTCTATAACCCGATGATGGCCTACAACTTCCTGCAGTCGGTCCAGCTTCTGGGCGATGCCGCCCGCTCCTTCACCGACCATTGCGTCGTCGGCATCAAGGCGCGCGAGGAAAACATCAGGGCCGGCGTCGAGCGTTCGCTGATGCTGGTGACGGCGCTTGCCCCGAAGATCGGCTACGACAACGCCGCCAAGATCGCCAAGACCGCGCACAAGAATAACACGACGCTGCGCGAGGAAGCCCTCGCCACCGGTCTTGTGACGGCTGAGGAATATGACGAGATCGTTCGCCCGGAGCTGATGATCTCGCCGAAGTGACGTCACGCGTCAAAGGCTCACAGACAAGACCCGGCCCCCGCGGCGGGGTCTTTTCGTTTTCGGGCGAAAAATCTCAGTGCGGAAAGGCCGTTGAGATCGCCACCAGCCCGAAGCCGATCAGGATGCCGCCGGAAATGCGCGCCACCCAGCGGGCGAATTCCTTCGGCAACCTGTGACGGATGACGGCCACGAGGCCGCTGAGAAACACCCACCAGAGAAGCGATCCGGCAAAGACGCCGGCAACCACGATCGCCGGCGCAATGCCGCCGCCGGCATCGGCGAGGCCGAAGCCTGCGAAGATGGCGACGAAGGAGAGGATCGTCGCCGGGTTGGCGATGGTCAGCGCATAGGTGGTGGCAATGGTGCGCGCCAGATCGCCGCGAGCCGGCTCGGCTGCCGCCTTCGCCCCGGTCCGCCGCATCTCGCGCCAGCCGAGAAAGATCAGGAAGGCGCCGCCGAACAGCGCCAGCGGCGTGGAGATCGTGGCCAGCGCCGCCGAGAAGGCGGCAAAGCCGAGCGCCGCAAGCGCGCCATAGGTGGCGTCGGCCAGCGCCGTGCCGAGCCCGCCCGACACCCCGAACCAGAAACCGCGCGTCAGCGACCGGTTGATGCAAAGAGCGCCGATCGGCCCGACGGGCGCGGCAATGGCAAGGCCGACGAGCATGCTTTTGGCGAGAAGTTCGAGCATTTCATCAGACCTTCCTGTACATCTTCGTAAGAAGGACTGAATAGAACAGTTTGCCGCGACCCTGAAAGCCGTTTTTCACGCGGGCGATCGCCCGCCCAGGCTGTCAATCCGATCCGCGTTCCGGGAAGCGTTCAATGCGCGGCCTCGCGCGCCTTTGCGAGTTCGGCGAGATCTGCGGCCTTCAGTTCCACGGATTCCCCGCAGCCGCAGGCGGACGTCTCGTTCGGGTTCTTGAACACGAAACCGGTGCGAAGCTTGGTCACCTCGAAATCCATGACCGTGCCGAGCAGATAGAGCGAGGCGGCGGGGTCGACCCAGACGGTCGCGCCGTTGAGCTCCACATGGTCGTCCTTGTCGGCTATATTCTCCGCTGTCACCAGGTCAACGGCATATTCCATGCCCGCGCAGCCGCCCTTCTTGATCGAGACGCGAATGCCGCGGGCGTCCGGACCGGAATTGGCGACGATCTCGTTGACGCGGGTTGCTGCCGCATCGGTCAGCGTGATGACTTGAAAGCCCATTTCATTCTCCATCAACATCCGGGTTCAAGGCCCGGCGTTCGGATTGATTGCATCAGGACAATCGGCCGGCGTCAATACCAGCCGACGGCGATCTTTGCTTCCTCGGACATGCGGTCCGGCGTCCACGGCGGGTCGAAGGTCATTTCCACCTCGACGCCGGAGACACCCTCGACGGTGCTCACCGCATTTTCCACCCAGGCCGGCATTTCGCCCGCCACAGGGCAGCCGGGCGCCGTCAGCGTCATGTCGATCTTCACCATCCGGTCGTCGTCCACATCGATCTTGTAGATCAGTCCGAGTTCGAAAATATCGGCCGGTATCTCGGGATCGTAAACCGTCTTCAGCGCCGAGACGATATCATCGGAAAGCCGCGCCAGTTCCTCGGGCGGAATGGAGGAACCGGTCTCGGCCGTTGCCGTCTCTGCATTGTCTTCAACACTCATGCCATTCTCCTTGGGTCAGGCAAAGAACGTTCGCGCGTAATCGAGCGCCTCGACAAGGGCGTCCACCTCCGCGCGCGTATTATAAAGGCCGAACGAGGCCCGGCAGGTCGACGTCACGCCGAAGCGGGTCAAAAGCGGCTGGGCGCAATGGGTGCCGGCCCGCACCGCGACGCCGCGACGGTCGATGATCGTCGAGATGTCATGGGCATGCACGCCTTCGATGGCGAAGGAAAAGATGCTGCCCTTCTGCCGCGCATTGCCGATGACCCGCAGCGCGTTCACATGCGCAAGCTGTTCGCGCGCATAGGCCGTCAGATCCGCCTCGTGCGCGGCAATTGCCGCACGGCCGATGCCCTGCATATAGTCAAGGGCAGCGCCCAGTCCAATAGCCTGCACGATCGGCGGCGTGCCCGCCTCGAAGCGATGCGGCGGCTCGGCATAGGTGACGCGATCCTCGAACACATCGGAGATCATCTCGCCGCCGCCCTGAAACGGCCGCATCTCCGACAGGCGGTCGAACGTGCCGTAAAGCACGCCGATGCCGGAAGGGCCGTAAAGCTTGTGGCCGGTCATCACGTACCAGTCGCAGCCGATATCGCGCACATCGACCGGGAGATGAACCGCGCCCTGCGAGCCGTCGACCAGCACCGGGATGCCGCGCTCATGCGCAAGCCGGGTCACTTCCTTGACATCGACAATCGTCCCCAGCGCGTTCGACATCTGGGTGATGGCAACGAGCCTGGTGCGCTCCGTCAGGCATTTCTCGAACTCATCGATATGGAACTCGCCTTCATCATCCACCGGCGCCCAGACCAGCTTGACGCCCTTGCGCTCGCGCAGGAAGTGCCAGGGCACGATGTTGGAGTGATGCTCCATGATCGAGAGGACGATCTCGTCGCCCTCGCCGAGGTTTTCCATCGCCCAGCCATAGGCCACCGTGTTGATGGCCTCCGTGGTGTTGCGGGTAAAGACGATCTCGTTGACCGAGCCGGCATTGAGGAACGAGCGGACCTTCTCGCGCGCCGCCTCATAGGCATCCGTCGCCGCATTGGAGAGAAAATGCAGGCCCCGGTGCACATTGGCGTATTCATGCGCATAGGCGTTGGAGATCGTGTCAATGACGACCTGCGGCTTCTGCGCCGATGCGCCATTGTCGAGATAGACGAGCGGCTTTCCGTAAACCTCGCGGGAGAGGATCGGGAAATCCTGCCTTATCTTTTCGACATCGTAATTTTTCACCCGAGCATCCATTGCCCAAAACTCCGTCTGTGGCGTCTGCCAGTGAGACACCGGGAAAGCCGCCCCGGCTGGCGGGACGGAAACGGCAAGGGGAAACAGCCCCTATTCGTGCCGGTCGAGCCAGTCGGCGATGATCGCCTCGACGGCCTCGGAAAGCTGTTCGTTTTCCAGCTCCTCGACAACCTCGGCAACGAAGGCGTTGATCAACAGGCCCTCCGCGACCTTTCGCGGAATACCGCGCGCCATCATGTAATAGAGATGGTTCGGGTCGATATCCGTCACCGTCGCGCCATGGCCGCACTGGACGTCGTCGGCGAAGATCTCAAGTTCGGGTTTCGCCGAAAACGAGCCGAAATCGCTCATCAGCAGCGTGTTGCAGCTCATCTTCGCGTCAACCTTCTGCGCATCGGGCGCCACCCGGATCAGCCCCTGAAACACGCCGCGCGCCTTGTCGAAAACGACATTGCGGACGGTTTCCGTCGAGGTCGTGTTGGGCACGTTGTGGCCGAGGTCGAAGGTGATGTCCGTATGGCTCTCGCCGCCGAGCAGGTTGACGCCGCGCAGCATCAGGTCGGCGCCCTCGCCCTTCACGTCGCAATCGATTTCGTGGCGCACCAGCTTGCCGCCCGCATTGACGACCAGCAGTTTCAGCCTGGCGTTTTCGCCGAGTTCGATCTTCAGCTTGCCGAGATGGGTGTCGTCCGCGCCCTGGCTCTGCATCACCACATAGGTGATCTCGGCGTCCTTGCCGAGCGTCAGCGCCGAAAGATTGCTGACGAGCGCCGCAGCGCCTGCCGGCGCGACATGGCGTTCGATCACCATCCCGGTCACGCCCTCGGCAAAGTTCAGGCGGTTGCGGGTATGCACCTGCCCGCCGCCATGGACGGCCTGTAGCTCCAGCGGCGCATCGAAGGATTCGGCGATGTCGAGCACGTAGCCGTCGCTCACCAGCGCGCCGTTGATGCGGCCGATCGCGTCATCGGCATGGGACAGCGCGAAACGCACCGTCTTGTCGCCGCCTGAAAGCGCGTCGGAAACCTTGCTTCGCGCGACCCCATCGATAGCGGGTCCATCACCGGCGCGGCCCTGCACCAGCGGCAGAACGTCGCTGCCTTGCAACAGGGCCGGCAACGGGTTTACCGCCTCGCCGGCATCCTCGGGCACGGCGCGCAGCAGGTTGCGCAGGTCGGTATAGTGCCAGGCCTCGATCCGCCGGGTCGGCAGGCCGGATTTGCGCAGGTCGGCCGCCAGCCGGTCGCGCTCCATCGTGACATCGGCATTGCCGGG
>NZ_CFHTCS010000346.1:0-4607 GCF_984369615.1 Martelella sp.
GATCGCCAAGCTCATTCCGTTCACGCGCCAGACCCTGTTCTTCTCGGCCACCATGCCGGCCGAGATCCAGAAGCTTGCCGACCGGTTCCTTCAGAACCCGGCCCGCATCGAAGTCGCGCCGCCGTCCTCCACGGCCGCGACGGTGGAGCAGAAGCTCGTCGCCTCGAAGGCGAAGGACTACGAGAAGCGCGAGACGCTGCGCGCGATCATCGACCAGCAGGACGACCTGAAGAACGCGATCATCTTCTGCAACCGCAAGAAATCGGTCGCCGACCTGCTGCGTTCGCTGCAGCGCCACGAATATGCCTGCGGCGCGCTGCACGGCGACATGGACCAGCATTCGCGCACCACGATCCTGCAGAATTTCCGAGACGGAAAACTGCCGCTGCTGGTGGCCTCGGACGTCGCTGCCCGCGGGCTCGACATTCCCGATGTCAGCCACGTGTTCAACTATGACGTTCCGATCCATGCGGAAGACTATGTCCACCGCATCGGCCGCACCGGACGCGCCGGCCGCAAGGGCAAGGCCTTTACCATCGCCACGGCAAAGGATGCCAAGTTCGTCGACGCGATCGAGAAGCTGATCGACCGGAAGATCGACTGGGTGGACGGCCCGCCCTCTTCTCACACCGATGCGGAAACCGACGAAAAGCCGGCGCCGCGCGCGCGCCGCGGAGCCAGGAAGCAGGCCCCTGCAGCGGAAAGCAGGAGCGAGCCGAAGGCTGCGCCCAAATCCGAACCGAAGGCGGCGCCGCAGCAGGACAACCACGCCGCAAGGCCGGCCAATGCGGCAAATGCCAAACCCGCCGGCGGCAGGCCCGCCAATGACGACCGGAAGCGCTCGCGCCGCCGCGACCGGGACGACGAGCCGACGCCCGTCGGCTTCGGTGACGACATTCCCGCATTCATGCTGATCGGCGCAAAAAACTGAGAAAGTCGGGGTGATTGATCTCAATCGCCGCCTTTGGTCCGCGTGCCGCAGCCCGCATGAAATGCCTAACGCATCGGCCCGGAAATCGGAATCGATTTTCGGGCCGATGCGTAGATTAAATAGGTCAGAGCGCCGTGCGTCCGAATGGACGCACGGCGCTCTAAGCCAATCAGGCATGCCAAACGAGAAAGAGCCGCACTTCCTGGGAGTGAAGCGCGGCTCTAATTGTGCAGGAAAACGGTTCGTTTGATAAGAATTCAATAGGACTTGAGTGAATTCACCTTCATTCAAAAGAGATTCATCAAAGTTTCGTAATAATCTTGCAATATGCAAATATTCTTATATCACGCTTCTTTTTTGGTCAAGCCTATTTTTTAGACAAATTCATGACGGTCACAGGGTCCGGTATGCGCGGCGGTAATACATCAGCGCCTCGTCATCTTCGCCGCACTGCGTCCTGACGACCTCGCCGATGAGGATCCAGTGGGTCGACATCTCCTTCGCCTCGACGAGGCGGCAGTCGAAACTGGCAAGCGCATCTTCCAGAACCGGCGCGCCGGAGCCGCCGAAATCCCAAGCGCCCTTTGCGAATCGCTCTTGCGCGGAAAGGCCGCCGAGCCCGGAAAAGGCATCGGCCAGCGGCTTGTGGCGGGCGCCGAGCGTGTTGACCGCGAAATTGCCGCTTTCGAGAAAGACCATATTCTTCGCGTTCAGCCGGTTGACGCAGGCAAGCACCGTGGGCGGCGCGTCGGATACCGAGCAGCAGGCCGTCGCCGTCACGCCGCGCAGCGCGCCGTCATGCGCGGTGGTCACGACCTGGACATGGCCGGCGAAGCGGGCCATCGCATCGCGATAGGCACGGGTAAAGGGCTGATCATCATGCATGGCGAGAGCGATACCGGTGGTGTGGTGAAATAGACAAAAACCGTCCCTTCATCTCTTGGTCCGGGTACTTACGGCGTTGCCCCTCACTCTGGCAAGGGGTATGACTCCGTTAACGCGCCTGAGTGAGAAACAGACCTGCCATCATGAGATCTTTTAAGGCCCGCCTTGTCCTTGCCGCGCTGATTGTCAGCGCCGCCGCGCCCGCAAATGCCCAACAGGTCGGCGTCGTGGCCCCGCTGAACGGCGACTATGCCGTGCTCGGCGCACAGATGCTCGACGGCGCCGGGCTTGCCGCACGCAATCTGGACATCGACCTGACCATCATCGACGAAGACTGCGAAGAAAACAACGGCGCGTCTGTCGCCGAGGCGCTCGAAGACGCGGGCGTCGGGATTGCTGTCGGCTTCTTCTGCAGCGAGACCTTGCGCACTGCCCTGCCCGTCCTCGCCGAGGCCGGCATTCCCGCCATCACCGTCTCCGTCCGGTCGCTGCCGCTGATGACCGATGCGCTCGCCAATGGCTGGCCGCTTTTCCGGCTGGCGCCGAACCGGCAGGACCAGGTGGACGCGATCGTCACGCTGATCATGACCGAATGGGTCGACCAGCCGGTCGCCCTTGTCGATGATGGCACGATCTACTACCGCGAACTCGTCAACGCCGTGCGCAATGAAATCGAGGCGCGCGGGCTGGAGCCGGTCTTCACCGACACCTTCCGTCCCGCCCAGCAGCAGCAATTGTCGCTTGTGCGCCGTCTCGCCCAGGCGGGCGCCGCGCGGGTGCTGGTCGGCGGCACGCGCGGCGATGTCGCCATTATCGGGCGGGACGCGCGCGAACAGGGCGTTGCCCTCACGCTTCTCGGCGATGACGGCTTGCGCGCGATGGAAACCACGCCGCCGCTTGAGGACGGGACGCTGGCGATTGCGCTGCCCGACTACGGCGCTCTGCCGCCGGCAGCCGAGATCGCCGATGCTGCCGGCGCCGCCGATATCGTGCCGGAAGGCTATGTCGTGCCGGGCGCGGCCGCCGTTCAGGTCGCAGGCCAGGCGCTTGCCGCCGCCCGGGCAGACGGCGGCGGGATCGACGAGGCGCTTCTGAACCACACTTTCGACACAGCGATCGGCCCTGTCCGCTTCACCGCAAGGCACGAGCTGGCCGACAATCCGTTCTTTCTGCTGCGCTGGCAGAACGGCGAATTCGTTCCCGTCTTCGACAGCGCGCGTGAGTAAGACCGGCCGGCAACGCCTGAGAGCCGGCAAGACATGAGAAAATGGCCTTCGGGCCCCGCATTGAGGAACAAGCAAGTGAAACGTCCGCTCCGTATCGCGCCGTCCATCCTGTCGGCCGACTTTTCCAATCTTGGCCCGGAGGTCAAGGCCGTCGTCGATGACGGCGCCGACTGGGTCCATCTCGATATCATGGATGGCCATTTCGTGCCCAATATCACCTTCGGCCCGCCGGTGGTGAAGGCGCTGCGCCCCCACACGGATGCGATCTTCGACTGCCATCTGATGATTGCGCCTGCCGATCCCTATATCGAAGCCTTCGCCAAGGCCGGTTGCGACATCATCACCGTTCACCAGGAGGCCGGCCCGCACCTGCACCGCTCGCTGCAGACCATCCGCAATCTCGGCAAGAAGGCGGGCGTGGCGCTCAATCCGGCAACGCCGGTGTCGATGATCGAACATGTGATCGACGATCTCGACCTGATCCTGATCATGACCGTCAATCCGGGCTTCGGCGGCCAGAAATTCATTCCCGCCACCTTGCGCAAGATCGAGCAGGCCAATGCGCTGATCGGCGACCGGCCGATCGATCTCGAAGTCGACGGCGGAATCGCGCCCGACACGGTCGGCGCCGTGACCAAGGCAGGCGCCAACGCGCTCGTCGCCGGTTCGGCAATCTTCGGCAAGGCGGAAAACGGCAGCTATCGCGCCCCGATCGAGGCTCTGCGCGCGGGAGAAGAATGAAGCAACGACCGGAGGCGACCAACAGGAGAAAGACATGCCCCGTTTCATGCCCCTGACCATGCTTGCCGCAGCAGCCGGGCTTTCGGCGCATATGGCCGCCGCCGGCGACTTCGCCACCTTCACCCCGCTCGGCTTTTCGGATGATGGCGGCGTCTTCGCCTTCGAGGAATTCGGCGTCGAGGATGGCTCCGGCTTTCCCTATTCGAACATCTTCTTCATCGATACCGAACGCGATGCCTTTCTCGACGAGACCCCTTTCCGCGTGCGGCAGGAGGACGAGAACGCGACCATCAGCTCCGCGCGCGGCCTTGCCGTCGGCGAGGCGCTGCCGCTGATCCAGGAATACAACCTGCTTGCCCATCCCGGCTGGCTTGCCGCCTTCAATCCGGTCACCGAAGAGGTCGCGGGCGACAGCCAGACCATCCGCTACCGTTCGCACCCGAACCTTTCGCCCGTCGGAACGCTCTCCCTGGAAACCTTCGCGCTCGATCCGATTTCGGCCTGCGCGGCGGTCACCCCGGATGCGCGGGGCTTTCGCCTTGCCTATACCGATCCGGAGGGCGAGACGCGCACGATCCACGAGGACAGCCGCATCCCCACCAGCCGGAACTGCCCGACGGATTACCGGCTCGGCGGCGTGATGACCTATGGCGGCGGCGGGGCAAATGCCGTTCATGTCGCGCTGGTCACCGTGCTCTCGCATGGCTTCGAGGGACCGGACGGCCGCTGGATCGCCGTTCCCTTCAGGCCCTAGAGCGCCGTGCGTCCGTTCGGACGCACAAAGGACGCTCTAACCTATTGAATCTACGCATCGTGCTTTCCGA
>NZ_CFHTCS010000347.1:0-4596 GCF_984369615.1 Martelella sp.
ATCTTCCGCTCGCCCTTCGGCATGATGCTGAAGGCGGTCAAATCCAACCAGAACCGGATGATGTATACCGGTTTCAACACGCGGCCCTATCTGCGCTCCGCCTTCATCATCTCGGGCATGTTCGCCGGCCTTGCCGGCGCGCTGATGGCCGTCACCGACCCGCTGGCGGGCGCTGAGCGCATGCAGTGGACGGCGTCCGGCGAAGTCGTGCTGATGACCATTCTCGGCGGCGTCGGCACCCTGCTCGGCCCGGTCATCGGCGCGGTGGTGATCAAGTATTTCGAAAACATCTTCTCCTCGTTCAACGACGCCGCGCTGCACAGCGCGCTGTCGGCCCTGCCGGACGCGATCGAGACCCCGCTCGTCGGGCTCCTGTCGCTCTTCGTCGGCGACGGCTGGCACCTGACGCTCGGCCTCATCTTCATGGCCATCGTCATCTTCCTGCCCGGCGGCATCATGGAAGGCGTCAAGCGCCTTCGCGCCCGCTTCTCGGGCGGCGGCGGCGGCCGCAAGGCGCAATCCGCCGCCAAAATCCAGCCAGCGGAGTAAACCCATGGCAGACAACAACATCGTCCTGCACGTTGACGACGTCCACAAGAGCTTCGGCGGCCTGCGCGCCCTCTCAGATGTCAATCTCGAGGTCGAAAGCGGCAAGGTCCACGCCATTATCGGTCCGAACGGCGCCGGCAAATCGACCCTGCTCAACGTCTGTATCGGTCGGATCAAACCAAGCCACGGCAGGGTCGTCTTCGCCGGGCAGACGCTCAACGAGCACGAACCGCACGAGATCAACCAGATGGGCGTCTCGCGCGTGTTCCAGACGCCGGAAATCTTTCCGGACCTGACGCTGATCGAAAACGTCATGATCCCGGCCTTTGCCCGCCGCGACGGCGCCTTCAGGCTGAATGCGGTCAAGGCGCTTTCCGGTGAAAAGGAAATCCGCGAGGAAGCCGAATTCATGCTGGAGGATATCGGCCTTTCCGCCCGCCGCCATCACGAGGCGGGCTCGCTGTCGCGCGGCGACAAGCGCCGGCTGGAGCTTGCCATGTGCCTGATCCAGAAGCCGAAGCTCCTGCTGCTCGACGAGCCGACGGCCGGCATGGCCCGCCACGACACCAACATGACCATCGAGCTCCTGCAGCGGATCAAGGCCCGCGGCATGACCAAGGTGATCATCGAACATGACATGCATGTCGTCTTTTCGCTCGCCGACAAGATCTCCGTGCTTGCCCAGGGGCGCATCATCGCCGAAGGTTCTCCCGATCAGGTGCGCGGCAATCCGAAGGTCAGGGAAGCCTATCTCGGGGAGGCCCACGAATGAACATGGTCATGGAGAAAGGCAATCTCGCCGGGGAGCAGATCGCAGTGTCGGAAACAGTCAATGATGCATTCCTGTCGGTTCGCGACATTCATGCCTGGTACGGCGAAAGCTATATCGTGCAGGGCGTGTCCTTCGACATCAGGAAAGGCGAGGTGCTTTCCCTTCTCGGGCGCAACGGCGCGGGCAAGACGACCACGCTCAGGACGCTTGCCCGCCTCGACAATCCGGCGCTCAGCCAGGGAGAGATCTGGCTCGACGGCGAACCGCTTCACAAGAAGAAAGCCTTCCAGGCAGCGCTTTCCGGCGTCCAGCTCGTGCCGGAAGACCGGCGGATCATCGGCGGTCTCTCCGTGGAGGAAAACCTTGTTCTGGCACAGGTCGCCGGCGAAAAGGGCTGGTCCATCGAGGAGATCTACGATCGCTTTCCGCGGCTCGCCGAACGCCGCAACCAGGAAGCGGTGACGCTGTCGGGCGGCGAACAGCAGATGCTGGCCGTCGCCCGCGCCCTTGCGCGCAAGATCAAGATCCTCTTCCTCGACGAGCCTTATGAAGGCCTCGCGCCCGTCATCGTGCAGGAGATCGAAAAAATCGTCCGCCAGATCCGCGATCTCGGCATCACCACCATCATCGTCGAGCAGAACGCCGTTGCCGCCTTGAGGCTCTCGGACCGCGCCGTCATCATGGATACCGGACAGGTGGTCTTTTCCGGCAGCGCCCAGGACGTGCTCGACAATGCGGAACTGCGCGAGGAATATCTCGCGATCTGATCGTCTGTCAGACCGGCGGCGGGAATCGCATCTTCCGCCGGTCAATTCCCGCTTTCTTCTATGGTTAACATCTTTCTAACGATTTCCCCCTAACGTCTTGTCAGATTGAAGACATCCATGCGTCGGGCGAGAGAGCGACTGCCGCTTTTTCGACATCCCGGCGTGACAAAGAAGAACGGCATCGCCCGGCACAAGCTGCCGGAGATCTCGTCGGGGAGTACGGCCTTGGTCGATCGTTACCGGGAACTTGAAGGGCTGAAAAATACACGCAAGCTCGACGTCGTGCTGATGGCGACGGTCTCGAGCTTCGGCGCTCTGGAAAAACCGAGTGCCGCCGAGCGTCGCCGTTTTATCGAGCTGTTTCCCCCGGTCTATGAAGCGTCCACGCCGGAGGCCCGTCGACAGGCCGTCGCCGCCCTTTCCGGCAATCCCCATGTGCCGCAGGAGATCTGCCATTATATCGGCACGCGGGAAATCGCCATCTCCGCTCCCTTCCTCGCCCGCTCGCCCGCGCTCGGCGACGAGACCCTGACGCGGCTGATCGAGACCATGGGCGAGGAGCACATCCGCGCGATCATTCATCGCGCCGACCTGTCGCAGAAGGTCATCCAGGCGCTGATCGGCTGCCACCGCCCCGAGGAAGACGAGACGCCGGACGGCAATTTCGACGTGCGCTCCGGCTACCGTGATGAAAGCGAAGCGCTGCGCCAGACGCTGAAGGCGATGGCGGCAAAAGCCGGCAGCGAGGTCGAGGACCGGCTGGGCCTGTCGACGCTCTCCGAACTGCAGACCGCCCTTCTGGTGCGCTTTGCCCGCCGCGGCGAGGGCACGCTGTTTCTCGAGACCTTCGCCCGCGCACTCGGGGGCGACCGGGTGCTGGCCGCAGACATCCTGTCGGAAGAAAGCGGACGACGCCTCGCCGTCGGACTGGTCGCGCTCGGCATGGGCAGGGATGATACGCTCTATGTCCTGCCGCGCGTCGCGCCGGGTCTTTCAACGGCGCAGATGCCCGCCGATGAAGCGGCGGAACGTCTGGTGGACGCGCTGAAGCCGGCGGCCTGCATCGAGGAACTGCTGGCATGGCAGAACCGGCGCGCCGAGGAAGAGGCGGCTGCCGCCAAGCATGCCCCGCGCCGGCAGAACCGCCGCTCGGCCTGATCTCTCAAACGCCGTCGCCGGCCACGGCAAAAAGCCCCTCGACGCTCTCCGTCTCAAGGACCACGACCCAGAGATCGCCGTCAAAGCGGATTTCCTTTTCGAGCCGCGCCGCGACATCGTCGGCCGGGACCCTGTCCAGACGCTGCTCGAACAGCCGGTCTTCACTGCTCTCAGCGGTAAAAAACTGCGGCGCCGGCATGTACAGGCATTCCTGTCCGTTCCGCAGCACCTGACGGATCGCGATCGCGCCGGCATCGGCCGCGCCCTTGCGTTCCACCACGGCAAAATCGCCATTGGCGAAAACCCGGCGCAAAAGCGCCGAAACAAAAATCTCCGATTTGAGACGCATGGCCAGGCTCTCTTCTCAGGCGGTCAGAGCGCGCCGATTTCCGCAAGCTTGTCGCGTACGGCCGGGCTCGGCTCGCCGGTTTCCGGCAGGCGATAATGCTTCTGGAACTCCAGGATCGCCGCGCGGGTATTGGCGCCGGCCACGCCGTCGACTGTCACGTCGTCATAGGCGATGTTGACGAGGCCGCGCTGGATCTCGACGACAAGGGCGTCAGCGGTCGGAGCGGGTTCGTCTGATGCCGGAAGCGCGGCCGCCGGATCGGCAGAGCCCCCGCCCGCCTTCGTTGCCGCGCGCGGCGTCGGCACCGGCGGCGGTCCGCCGTCATCGCCCTTGAGGACAGCGAGAAGACCCGCATCGACAATGCCCGTCTCCGCCAGCCCCTGGTCAGCCTGAAAGGCGATCACCGCGGTCTCGGTCAGCGGCCCGGTCACGCCATCGGGCTTGCCCTTGTAATAGCCGGCGGCGGCAAGCTGTTCCTGAACCTGACGGATGATCTCGCGGTCATCGACGACCGCCGGCTGAGCCTGCGGCTCGGCCTGCGACCGGCGGGCTGTCGCCGGCGGCTCTTTCTCGACCGCCTGCAGGATCGCCATCAGATCGTCGCCGCCGTCATCGCGCTCAAGCGAAGCAACTTCGACCGGTGCGCCATTCCCCTCGCCCTCGAGCTCGATCCGAAAGGTTTCGAAATCCTCCTCGCTCGCCATCCGGCGGCCGGGTACGGCATAGGGATCGGAGGGCTGGCGCGTCTTCATCAGCGGTTCGGGATGCGGGCCCGGCTGGTACCAGAGCGCATTGGCGGAAACGAAACTGAGGACGATGCCGAAGACCAGCAGCGCGGAAGTCATCCCCAGCACCTGGTAGGGCCACACCGAGTACCCGTTGTAGAAACCGAAATCGAAGACACGGTATTCGGTCTTGGCAAAAAACAGGTTGAAGAAGAGGACCAGCAGGACCTGCGGGACGAAGTGCTTCATCAGAAAGGCCCAGATCCACGGCAGGTA
>NZ_CFHTCS010000348.1:0-4589 GCF_984369615.1 Martelella sp.
ATCTGAGGGGGCAGGAGGGTCGCGGCATCGGCCTTGCCAACAAGATTCGCGCCTATGAACTGCAGCAGCAAGGCCTCGACACCCACGCCGCCAACGTCGCGCTCGGCCTGCCGGCTGATGCCCGCGACTATCATGCCGCGGCCCATATCCTGAAAAGCCTGGGCATCGCGCGCCTCAGGCTTCTCAGCAACAATCCGGAGAAGCCGGAAGCCCTGGAACAGGCAGGCCTGCATGTTGAAAGGCGGGTGCCGCTGATTGTCGCCTCGAACCCCTTCAACGAAAACTATCTTTCGGCAAAACGCGAGAAATTCGGCCATCTCCTGCCGTGAGCGCCGCGCCGACCCTCCCGTAAGCCTCCACTTGAGCCAGAAAGGAAATTATTCCGTGTCCCACCGTATCGCCATCGTCATCTCCCGTTTCAACGAGAAGGTCACCAGCGGCCTTCTGAACGGCGCAAAGACCGAGCTTGCCGAGCGCGGCGTCACGCTCGCCGAGACTGATATCTTTGACGTGCCGGGCGCTTTCGAGGCGCCGCTGGTCGCCAGGAAGCTTGCCAAAAGCGGTAACTATGACGGCATCGTGTGCATCGGCGCGGTCATCAAGGGCGAGACGGCCCATTTCGAATACATCTCGGAGGCCGCCGCCCACGGGCTGATGCAGGTTCAGCTTGAGACCGGCATGCCGGTCTCCTTCGGTATCCTGACCACTTATACCGCGATGCAGGCCTTCGAACGCTCCGCCGATGACGAACACAACAAGGGCCGCGAGGCGGCGGCCGCCTGCATTGAGGCGCTGGAGGCGCTGGCAAAGGCCTGACGGTCACACCGCGCTTGGCCTGGCGACGGCCCGGCCGTCAAACAGACGCGCCGGGATCCGTTCCTTCTGAGGCGGCCGTGCCGCGTCCCGTCGCGTTGCGGTGAATGCCGAGCAGCAGGTCGATGTCCTTGAGCGGCATCGGCCTCGCGTAGAGGAACCCCTGGAGTTCGTCGCATCCCATCGCGGTCAGCGCATCGTCCTGTGCGCGCGTTTCCACGCCTTCTGCCGTGGTCCGCAGGTTCCGGGCGTGGGCAAGATCGATGATCGCGCGAATGATGGCCTTGTCATCGGCCTTGCTCTTGGCGTTTTCCTTCAAGCCCTCGACGAAGCACCTGTCGATCTTGATCCTGTCGACATTCAGCGACTTCAGGCGACCAAGCGATGAGAAGCCCGTGCCGAAATCATCGATGGCGATGCGCACGCCGCGCTCGCGCAGCGCAACCAGGTTTTCGGCCACGGCGCCGGCTTCCTCGGTCGCCACGGACTCGGTGATCTCGAGTTCGAGCCTCGCCGGCGCGAGCCCGCTTGAGAGCAGGACCTGCTCGACCTTTCCGGCATAGGTAGGATCGGAGAGTTCGACGCCCGATACATTGACGGCGATCGAAAGGCCAGGCCACTTCGCTGCGGCCGCGCATGCCTTCGTCAGCGCGAACCGGCCGATATCCTCGATCAGCCCGGCTTCTTCGGCGATCGGAATGAACAGCTCCGGCGATACCCATCCGATCTCCGGATGGTGCCAGCGCAGCAGCGCCTCACAGCCGACGATCCGCCGCGTGAGCGCGGACTGGACCGGCTGATAGTAGACCGAGAGCTGGTTCTGGCCGAGAAGGGCGGTTCTCAGATCCATTTCGGTTCTTCGCCGCAGGCCCAGCGTCTCGTCCATCGCGTCGGAGAAAAAGGAACAGCGCCCCCGGCCGGCAGTCTTCGAATAGTAGAGCGCCACGTCCGCCTTGCGCTGCAGGTTGACGCGGTCATCCCCGTCGCGCGGGAAAATTGCGGCGCCGATGCTGACGCCGAGGAAAACCGTATTTCCCGCGATATGGAACGGTTCGCGCGCGGCTTCCACCATACGCCGGCAGAGCGCGCCGATCTCCTCGTCGCCGCCCTTTCCGCTCAGCATGACGGTGAATTCGTCTCCGCCGATGCGGGCGACAAGGTCGTCGCGTCGAACGATCGCCTGCAGCCTCAGGGCGAACTCCCTGATCAGCGCGTCGCCCGCCGGATGGCCGAGCGTATCATTGACCTGCTTGAACCTGTCGAGATCGAGGTAGAGAAGGGCCAGCGGTACGACCGGCCTCTCGGCCAGGCGACGGTCGACGTTCTCGTTGAAGGACAGCCGGTTGGGGAGGTCGGTCAACGGATCATGCAGCGCCAGGTGACGGACGCGTTCCTCGCTCTCCTCAAGTCTGCGCGACCGGCTGTCATGGATCGTCAGGAAGATCGCGATCGCGGCGAGCGCGATCACGATGAGGGCGATCAGCACCGGTATCACGCGCGCCATGACCGCGGATCCGGGCCGGTAGGGCTGCCAGACGAAATAGCCGATAGTTCTGCCTTCGCTGGTTTTGAGCGGCTGGTTGGAGCCGTCCGGCGTCCATGAAAAGTGGAGGGCCTCGAACATGTAGTCGTTCTGAAGTTCCTCGATCAGGCTGCCGTCGAGAAACCGGATGGCGACATGCAGATATTCCTGGCCCGGCTCCTGTTGCACGAATTCGGAATGGGGAACGATCGGCTTGATGCTGACCACGGCGGGATGCTCTCTGATCACGGCCAGATCGGAGACGCCCGCTGTCAGGTCCCGTTCATTGATCTGGCCGTCGTTGCCTGCGATCAGCTTGGCCCGAAGTTCTTCGGCAAGGGGCTCGACCTCGCTTTGGATGGCGTCATAGGCGTACTGGCTCGCCATGGCGCCATCGGTGAAGGCGTAAAGCGCCCGGTCGGAAGGGTCGAGGATGTAGACGCCGTCAAAGCCGAAATAGTCGTGCATCCAGGTGCCGAGATTGTCGTCGATCCAGGTGAAATTGCCGGCACGGACCTCGATGACCGCATCGTCCCAGACCGTCGCGCTTTCCTGGTCATGGGCCACTTCGGTCTGCAACTGGGAGATCACGAGCCGGACGAGCCGCGCCTGCCGCTCATGGGACGCCTTGTCCGCCTCCCTTCCGGCCCAGTTCAGCAGGGCGAGAACGCCGAGGCAGATCAGCAGCGTGAGCCCCAGGGCGGGTGTTGCACGCGTCAGGAGAAACCGAGAGCGGCTTTTTGCCTGTCTTTTGTTATTCATTATCGAAGCCGATCATCGTATTCGGGACGAAAACTATGCGCAAAGGCGCATCGCCGCACAAGGCGAACCTGCACCGCTGTCAGAACCGAAGCATCTTTACGTCTTGGGAAGTGTTTCAGATGACACAGAGGCAACTTTGAGCCGCGCCGGTTCCCGTGTCATTTCGGGATGTCGCCGCCCTTGGTTCGCCAGGCGGCATGGCTCAATGAAAATCTCGGCTCGGGAACAACCGTTTCGCCTGCTCCCGCGGGTGGTGGGCGCGGGGCTGGAGTTTCGGGCGGCGCGGCGTGTCGTCGGCCTTTGGATCGGTGATGCCGATGGCGTCGTCCATCGGGTGGCCGAGTTCGGAGAGGCGCCAGGAGCAGTCTTCTATGGTTTCGGCGATCACGTGGACGACGACGCCTTCGCGCTGTAATTTGCCGGTGACCTTCAGCAGGCGGCCACCCATCACCGTGCGACGGAAGCGTTCATAGACCTTTTTCCACACGACGACGTTGGAGACGCCGGTTTCGTCCTCGAGCGTGAGGAAGATGACGCCCGACGCCGTGCCGGGGCGCTGGCGGGTGATGACGAGGCCTGAGACGCTGACGCGCCGCAGCGGCGTTGTCGAGAGCGACGAATGCAGCGTCAGGCCGGGCATTTTCGGGCGCAGCAGCTCCATCGGGTGGGCGCGCAGGCTCATGCGGGTCGCGACATAATCCTCCACCACCTGCTCGCCGAGATTCATCGTCGGCAGGATGACATCCGGTTCGCTGATATGCTCGCCGTCGATCGGATCGGAAAAGAGCGGCAGCGGTTTTGGCGCGCGGATCGCCTTGACGCGCCACAGCGCATCGCGGCGCGACAGGCCGGCATCGGCGAAGGCGTCGGCCTCGGCAAGGCGCTCCAGTACCGCCGGCATCAGGCCTGCGCGCAGCCACACGTCCTCCGGGGTCTGATAGCCGTTGCCGCGCGCGTTCTCCAGCCATTCGGCATCCTCCTTCTTCAGCCCCTTGATCTGGCGGAAGCCGAGGCGCAGCGCATAGGCGCCATCGGCGCGGCGCTCCAGCGTGCAGTCCCAGGCGCTGTGATTGACCGAGATGGGGCGGACTTCCACCTGATGCTCGCGGGCATCGCGGACGATCTGGGCCGGGGCGTAAAAGCCCATGGGCTGGGAGTTCAGCAGCGCGCAGGCGAAGGCCGCCGGATAATGGCATTTCAGCCAGGCAGAGACATAGGTGAGCATGGCAAAGGCCGCCGCATGGCTTTCGGGAAAGCCGTAATCGGCAAAACCCTTGATCTGGGCGAAGCAGCGCTGGGCGAAATCAAGCTCGTAGCCGTTTTTCAGCATGCCGTTGACGAACTGCGTCTCGAATTCGCCGATCGTGCCCATCTGGCGGAAGCTTGCCAGTGAGCGGCGCAGCCGGTCGGCATCTTCCGGCGAAAAGCCGGCGGCGACCACGGCGATCAGCATCGCCTGCTCCTGAAACAGCGGCACGCCCTTGGTCTTTTC
>NZ_CFHTCS010000349.1:0-4586 GCF_984369615.1 Martelella sp.
AACGAGCACGATGCCTGCGGCGTCGGCTTCATCGCCCATATGAAGGGCGAGAAGTCGCACCAGATCGTCAAGGACGGCCTGTTCATTCTCGAAAATCTCACCCACCGCGGCGCGGTCGGCGCCGACCCGCTGATGGGCGACGGCGCCGGCATGCTGATGCAGATTCCGGACAGGTTCTTCCGTGAGGAAATGGCGGCCGAAGGCATCGTGCTGCCGAAGGTCGGCGAATATGCCGTCGGCTATTTCTTCATGCCGCGCGATCCCGAGCGCATCGCCCATTACAAGGACATCATCCAGAAGGTGATCGCCGACGAAGGACAGCGCTTCATCGGCTTCCGCGAAGTGCCTGTCGACAATTCATCGCTGTCGAAGGCGGAGGATATCGCCGCCACCGAGCCCTATCACCTGCAGGTCTTCATCGGCGCCGGCGCGCGCGCCGATACGCAGCAGGATTTTGAACGTCGTCTGTTCATTCTGCGCAAGGTGATCTCGAACACGATCTTTTCCGAATCGGAAGGCGCGGCCGAGGATTTCTACATCGTCTCGATGTCGTCCTCGACCATCGTCTACAAGGGCATGTTCCTCGCCTATCAGGTCGGCGCCTATTACAAGGATCTGTCCGATCCGCGCTTCGAGTCCGCCGTTGCCCTCGTGCACCAGCGCTTTTCGACCAACACCTTCCCGTCGTGGAAGCTGTCGCATCCCTATCGCATGGTCGCCCATAACGGCGAGATCAACACGCTCAGGGGCAATGTGAACTGGATGGCCGCGCGGCAGGCTTCCGTATCATCGCCGCTCTTCGGCGATGATATCTCCAAGCTCTGGCCGATCTCCTACGAGGGCCAGTCCGATACGGCCTGTTTCGACAACGCGCTCGAATTCCTGGTTCAGGGCGGCTATTCCATGGCCCATGCAGTGATGATGCTGATCCCGGAAGCCTGGGCCGGCAACATGTCGATGGGGCCGCAGACGCGCGCCTTCTACGAATATCACGCCGCCCTGATGGAGCCGTGGGACGGCCCGGCCGCCGTTGCCTTTACCGATGGCCGCCAGATCGGCGCGACGCTTGACCGTAACGGTCTGCGTCCGGCGCGCTATCTGATCACCAAGGATGACCGGATCATCATGGCGTCTGAAGCCGGCGTTCTGCCGGTCGAGGAAGAAAACATCGTTGCCAAGTGGCGCCTGCAGCCCGGCCGCATGCTTCTGATCGACATGGAAAAGGGCCGGATCATTTCCGATGACGAGATCAAGTCCGAGCTTGCCGGCATGCACCCCTATCAGGACTGGCTGGACCGGACCCAGCTCATTCTGGAGGAGCTTAAGCCGGTTGAACCGCGCGCGCTCCGGCGCGACGTGTCGCTGCTCGACCGCCAGCAGGCCTTCGGCTACACTCAGGAAGACACCAAGATCCTGATGTCGCCGATGGCGACCACGGGCCAGGAGGCCATCGGCTCGATGGGCACCGATACGCCGATTTCGGCGATGTCGGACAAGTCGAAGCTGCTCTACACCTATTTCAAGCAGAACTTCGCCCAGGTTACCAACCCGCCGATCGACCCGATCCGCGAGGAGCTGGTGATGAGCCTGGTCTCCTTCATCGGCCCGCGTCCGAACATTCTCGACCATGAGGGCGCCTCGCGCGAGAAGCGCCTGGAAGTGCGCCAGCCGATCCTGACCAATGGCGATCTGGAGAAGATTCGCTCCATCGGTCATACGGAGGACCGGTTCGACACCAAGACGCTCGACGTTACCTATAGCGCCGATCAGGGCGAAGCCGGCATGCCGGAGATGATCGACCGGCTGTGCGAGCGCGCGGAAGCTGCCGTCAAGGGCGGCTACAACATCATCGTGCTTTCCGACCGCCAGATAGGCCCGGACCGGATCGCGATCCCCGCGCTTCTGGCGACCGCCGCCGTGCACCATCACCTGATCCGCAAGGGGCTCAGAACCTCGGTCGGCCTCGTGGTCGAATCGGGCGAGCCGCGCGAAGTGCATCATTTCTGCTGTCTCGCCGGCTATGGTGCGGAAGCCATCAACCCCTATCTCGCCTTCGATACGCTGGCCGATATGCACGCCAAGGGGATGTTCCCCGAGGAGGTCGACGCCGGCGAGGTGATCTACCGCTATATCAAGGCGATCGGAAAGGGCATGCTGAAGGTCATGTCCAAGATGGGCATCTCCACCTACCAGTCCTATTGCGGCGCGCAGATCTTCGACGCCATCGGCCTGTCGTCGGAATTCGTGGAACGCTTCTTCTTCGGCACGGCCTCGATGATAGAGGGCGTTGGCCTGACCGAAGTGGCCGAGGAGACGGTCGCCCGCCATCGCGCCGCCTTCGGCAAGGATCCCGTGCTTGCTTCCACGCTCGATATCGGCGGCGAATATGCCTACCGGATCCGCGGCGAGGCCCATGCCTGGACGCCGGATGCCGTGGCCGAGCTGCAGCATGCCGTGCGCGGCAATGCGCGCGACCGCTATGACGCCTTCGCGAAGATGGAAAACACGACCGCGCTTCGGATGAACACCATTCGCGGCCTTTTCCGGATCAGGAATGCCGAGGAGATCGGACGCGAGCCGGTGCCGCTCGAGGAGGTTGAACCGGCTTCCGAGATCGTCAAGCGCTTCTCCACCGGCGCCATGTCCTTCGGCTCGATTTCGCGCGAGGCGCATACGACGCTTGCGATTGCCATGAACCAGATCGGCGGCAAGTCGAACACCGGCGAGGGCGGCGAGGAGAGTGACCGCTATCTGAAGCTGCCCGACGGCTCCTATCCGAAGGAGCGCTCGGCGATCAAGCAGATTGCGTCGGGCCGTTTCGGCGTGACGACCGAATATCTGGTCAATGCCGATCTGCTTCAGATCAAGGTGGCCCAGGGCGCCAAGCCCGGCGAGGGCGGCCAGCTTCCCGGCCACAAGGTCGATGCGACGATCGCCAAGACCCGTCATTCGACGCCGGGTGTCGGTCTCATCTCGCCGCCGCCGCACCATGACATCTATTCGATCGAGGATCTGGCGCAGCTGATCTACGATCTGAAGAACGTCAACCCGACGGCCGATGTCTCGGTCAAGCTGGTGTCCGAAGTGGGCGTCGGCACGGTTGCCGCCGGCGTTGCCAAGGCGCGCGCCGACCACATCACCATCTCCGGTTTTGACGGCGGCACCGGCGCTTCGCCGCTGACCTCGCTGAAGCATGCCGGCAGCCCGTGGGAAATCGGCCTTGCCGAAACCCAGCAGACGCTGGTGCTGAACGGTCTCAGATCGCGCATCGCGCTGCAGGTCGACGGCGGGCTGAAGACCGGTCGCGACGTGCTGATCGGCGCCATGCTCGGCGCGGATGAGTTCGGTTTCTCCACCGCGCCGCTGATTGCGGCCGGCTGCATCATGATGCGCAAGTGCCACCTGAACACCTGCCCTGTCGGCGTCGCCACCCAGGACCCGGTCCTGAGGAAGCGCTTCAAGGGCCTGCCGGAACATGTGGTCAACTACTTCTTCTTCGTCGCCGAGGAATTGCGCGAGATGCTGGCGGCCCTCGGCTTCACCAGCCTCAACGAGGTCATCGGCTCTGTCGAACTCCTCGACAAGGATGAGGCGATCGCGCACTGGAAGTCCAAGGGGCTCGATTTTTCGAAGATCTTCCACAAGGTGGCAGCACCCAAGGAAGCGACCTTCTGGACCGAGCGCCAGAAGCACCCGATCGACGATATTCTCGACCGCAGGCTGATCGAAAAGGCCATGCCGGCGCTCGAGAACAAGGAAAAGGTCGCCTTCGACGTCGAGATCAAGAATGTCGACCGCTCCGCCGGCGCCATGCTCTCGGGCGAGGTCGCCAAGCGCTGGAACGAGAAGGGCCTGAAGGAAGACACGATCTCCGTGACGCTCACCGGCACGGCCGGGCAGTCCTTCGGCGCGTTCCTGGCAAGCGGCGTGACCTTTGACCTGATCGGTGACGGCAACGACTATGTCGGCAAGGGGCTTTCGGGCGGCAAGATCATCATCCGTCCGCCGGAGAACTCCCCGATCGTGCCGGAGGAATCGATCATCGTCGGCAATACGGTGCTTTACGGCGCGACTTCCGGCGAGTGCTATTTCCGCGGCGTGGCCGGGGAACGCTTCGCCGTCAGAAACTCCGGAGCGATTGCCGTCGTCGAGGGCGTTGGCGACCATGGCTGCGAATACATGACCGGCGGCCTCGTCGTCGTGCTCGGCCCGACGGGCCGCAATTTCGCGGCCGGCATGTCGGGCGGCGTGGCCTACGTTCTCGATGAGGACGGCGGCTTTGCCGACCGCTGCAACATGGCAATGGTCATGCTGGAGCCGGTGCCGGAAGAAGACGACATGCTGGAAAAGCTCCACCATCACGGCGGCGATCTCATGCACAAGGGCCGCGTCGACGTTTCCGGCGACATGACCCGGCATGACGAGGAGCGCCTGGTGCGGCTCATTACCAACCATCTGCTCTACACAGGCTCGGGCCGCGCCAAGGCGATCCTGGACGACTGGGCGCATTACCGCCCGATGTTCCGCAAGGTCATGCCGGTCGAATATCGCCGCGCTCTGGAAGAGATGGAGCGCATGCGCATGGG
>NZ_CFHTCS010000350.1:0-4576 GCF_984369615.1 Martelella sp.
GCCGGGGCTGGAGCCGCGCGGCGCGCTGGTGACCGACATTGCGCTCAACAACGGCATTTCCCTGCGCGTCGCCGCCGTTCATCTCGGCCTTCTGCGCTGGGCGCGCCGCCAGCAGGCCGATCACATCATCGGGCTTCTCGGCCGTCGCATCGAGGCGCCCTCGGTGATCATGGGCGACATGAATGAATGGCGGCTCGGCGAGGGTTCGGCGCTGAAGAAATTCGAGGCGGCCTTCGGGGCTTTGCCGCCGGCGCGGGCGAGCTTTCCGGCGCGATGGCCGGTTCTGGCGCTCGACCGGATCATTGCCAACCGCGACGGGCTGGTGGCCGATCTCGCCGTGCACGATTCGCTTCTGGCGCGCGCGGCCTCCGACCATCTGCCGCTGACGGCGTTGCTCGACACCTCGGTCCTGAAGGGCGATAGCGCGCCGGGAGACGGGCTTTCGGCCGCCGCCGGTCTTTGAACTTGCCGAGCGCGCGCCAAATGCTCTAATGCGTCCGGATGATACGAAGGAGCGCGCGGCGATGGCGAATGACAAGGTTCCGACCGAAAAGCTGACCCGGGAAGAGGCCGCGGCCGAACTCGCTTTTCTGGCCAACGCTCATTCTGGTGTGAGAGCGAAGTTTCAAGGAACGTTTTGATGGCCAGTTTGTTTGAAGACGCTGAGAGCCCTCGTAGGGATCTCGACTTTTCGGAGAAGCGAGATCGCGAGACCGCAAGGAACAGGCTTTCGGAGAGCCTGGTCACCAGCATTGGTGGGATTCCCAAAAGCGTTATATATGAAGCACTAGACTTTCTTCCAAAAAGTGTCCTACGAATATTGTATATATCTTTATATGTGGAGTTTTCTTTTAATAAAGACGAATCTTTAGATATAATAAATTTCTATAAAAATAATAGAGATAAAATTAAAAATTTTAATGTGGCGCATGGGGAGCTTTTAGATTTTATAAAAATACTTGATAAAGTGCATCATGGCCGTGATGTTTCAGATGTACCAGACTATATTTTTGATACTCTGAAGCGAATTTTGTCTGTATTTGAGATTATATCTCCTGAAGACATTTCTGAACATTACCAATCTATAGGTGCTGCTCCTTCAGGATTATTTGCCCCGGTCACCCATTCCGTGCCGATGCTGTCGCTCGGCAACGTGTTTTCCGACGAGGACGTGCAGGACTTCATCGCCTCGGTCTATCGCTTTCTCGGCCAGTTGCCGGACGGCTCGATCGCCTTTACCGCCGAGCCGAAGATCGACGGTCTGTCGATGTCGCTGCGCTATGAGAACGGCAGGCTCGTCTCCGGCGCGACGCGCGGCGACGGCACCACCGGCGAGAATGTGACGGCCAATGTCCGTACCATCGGCGAAATTCCAAACCGCCTGCCGGACGGCGCGCCGGAGATTGTCGAGGTGCGCGGCGAGATATACATGGCGAAAAGCGATTTTGCCGCGTTGAACGCGGCGCTCTCCGAGGCGGGCGAGAAGACCTATGTGAACCCGCGCAACACGGCGTCCGGTTCGCTGCGCCAGCTTGACCCGAAGGTGACGGAAAAGCGCAAGCTCAAATTCTTCGCCTATGCCTGGGGCGAGATGTCGGAGATGCCGGCCGACACCCAGATGGGCATGGTCGGGACCTTCGAAAAATGGGGTTTCCCGGTCAATCCGCTGATGAAGCGGCTCTCCTCCGTCGATGATCTGCTGGCGCACTATCACGAGATCGGCGTCAAGCGCGGCGACCTCGATTATGATATCGACGGCGTGGTCTACAAGGTCGACCGGCTCGACCTGCAGGCGCGGCTCGGTTTCCGCTCGCGTTCGCCGCGCTGGGCGACGGCGCATAAATTCCCCGCCGAGCAGGCGATCACGCGGCTCATCGCCATCGACATCCAGGTCGGCCGCACCGGCGCGCTGACGCCGGTGGCCAGGCTTGAGCCGATCACCGTCGGCGGCGTCGTCGTCACCAATGCGACGCTCCACAACGAGGACTATATCGCCGGCAAGGGCTCGAACGGCGAGCCGATCCGCGAGGGGCGCGATATCCGCGTCGGCGATTACGTGATCGTCCAGCGCGCCGGCGACGTCATCCCGCAGATCGTCGATATTCTGCCCGAGAAGCGGCCGGAGGATGCAAGAGCGTATGAATTTCCCGATCATTGCCCGGTCTGCGGCGCCCATGCGGTGCGCGACATCAACGAGAAGAGCGGCAAGGTCGATGCGGTGCGGCGCTGCACGGCCGGTTTTTCCTGCCGGGCGCAGGCCGTCGAGCATCTGAAGCATTTCGTCTCGCGCAACGCCTTCGATATCGAGGGGCTCGGCAGCAAGCAGGTCGATTTCTTCTTCGAGCATGACGATCCGGGGCTTGCGATCCGCACCGCGCCCGACATCTTCACGCTCGAAAGACGTCAGGCCGAGGCGCTGACGAAACTCGAGAATTTCAACGGATGGGGCAAGACCTCGGTCGCCAACCTGTACCAGTCGATCAATGAACGCCGCGAAATCGCGCTGCCGCGCTTCATCTTCGCGCTCGGCATCCGCCATGTCGGCGAGACGACCGCGAAGCTTCTGGCCCGCTCCTATGGCTCCTATGCCGCTTTCGAACGGGCGATGCGGGATGCGGCGGCAGGCGAGGGCGACGCCTGGGACGATCTCAACAATATCGACGGCATCGGAACGGTCGTCGCCCGCGCGCTTGTCGATTTCTTCGCCGAAGAGCAGAATGTCGCCGTCATTGCCCGGCTGCTGAAGGAAGTGACGCCGCTTGACGATGCGCAGAAGATTGACACGACAAGTCCCGTCGCCGGCAAGACGGTGGTGTTTACCGGCAGCCTCGAGAAGATGACCCGTGACGAGGCCAAGGCGAAAGCCGAAAGCCTCGGGGCCAAGGTTTCCGGGTCGGTATCGAAAAAGACGGATATCGTCGTCGCCGGCCCCGGCGCGGGTTCCAAGCTGAAAAAGGCGGAGGAACTTGGGGTCCAGACCATGGATGAGGACGCGTGGCTGGCGCTGATCGGCGGGTGATCCAACTCGGTTGGGCATACGCGTGGCCTGCCGCTTGCTCCCAATATTCTCTCCCGCTGGCGGGAGAGATGCCCCGAAAGGGGCAGTGAGGGTGGCGCGGCATGTCAAATCGTGAGGGCGTTCGCGGGGAAATACTCCCCCCCCTCACTGCCCCTTTCGCGACATCTCTCCCCTCCGGGGCGAGAAGATTGGGGGGCTATGCGGCAGTGGCCACATGCCATCCGACAGCTTTCTCGCAGGCGGATCGCTTGCATCGTGCCGCCGCAAACCTATCTTGAAGGAAATGCTTTTCAGGGAGTTTAGATATGAGGCGGTTTGGTTTTGCTCTTTGCGCGGGCCTGTTGCTTGCGGGTGCCGCGCGGGCCGAACAGGTCGGCGAAGTCGGCGTTGACTGGGTCGGCAACGACATCGAGATCGAAGCCTTGCACGATCCGGAAATCGAGGGCGTGACCTGCCATATCGCCTATTTCGACCGTTCGGTGATCGACCGGTTGTCGAACGGCAACTGGTTCGAGGACCCCTCCAATTCCTCCATCGCCTGCCGCCAGACGGGACCGATCCGCATCGGCGATATCGATCTCGGGATGGACGGCGAGGAGGTCTTCAAGCAGGGCCGGTCGCTGATCTTCAAGAACCTGGTGATCAACCGCATCTATGATCGCGCCAATGACACGCTGATCTATCTGGCGCACACGCGCGAGATCACCGAAGGATCGGCGAAGATGTCGATGTCCACGGTGCCGCTTTACGGGCAGGACGTCGTCTGGGAAAATGGCGCGCCGGAATAAATAGGCGAGGCGAACAGGCGGAAAAGGGAGAGAGACCATCAGACTCGATTGCAGCTGCCAGTGCGGAAAGGTGCGCTTTTCCGTGGAAAGCAAAACGCCGGTGCCCTATCAGCGCTGCTATTGCAGCATCTGCCGCAAATCCGGTGGGGGCGGGGGCTATGCCATCAATATCGGTGCGGATGCCGCGACGCTCAACGTTTCTGGCGCGCAGCACAAGCGCTTCTATCACGCCCGCATGCATGACGGCGAGAGCGAGGCCGAGCGGCATTTCTGCGGGGCCTGCGGTTCGGCGCTCTATCTTTTCGATCCGCGCTGGCCCGCGCTCGTTCATCCCGTCGCCTCCGTTGTCGACACGCCCTTGCCCCGGCCGCCGGAGATCGTGCATATCATGCTCGGCTCGAAGGCCGCATGGGTCGATGTGCCGGAGGGCGAGGGTCATGTGCATTTCGAGGGCTACCCGGATCTTTCGCTCGAGGACTGGCACCGCAGGCACGGATTGCTGCAAGACTGAGGCCGGAGGGCCTGAAGGGAAGAGACAATGAAGATTTTCCGGCGCGTTCTCTGGGGTTCGGTGATTGTCGTCTGCGGGCTCATCGTCTGGCTGGTCTACGAGATCGGCAAGACCAACGAGGAGATGATGAACATCCCCTTCGGCCCGGAATTCCAGCTGACGGCGGGAGACGGCTCGGCAATCACCCAGGAGGCCTTGAGGGAAAAGCCGACGGCGATCTTCTTCGGCTTCACCCATTGCCCGGAGGTCTGCCCGACA
>NZ_CFHTCS010000351.1:0-4561 GCF_984369615.1 Martelella sp.
GCAGTTTCGATCCGGTCGCGGCGATGCGGCGCAAGCTTTCCGACGACATTCTGAAAAGCCGCTTTCACATCCTGGAGCTGGAGCGCCATCGCGCCCGGGTGCGCAAGCATATGGACCGGCTTGGACGGCGCAAGCGCGACAGTTCGACGACCGATGTGCTCGGATCCATGCTGCGGGCCAGAAGCGAGTCGATCGGCGAGGCGATCCGCAATGCCGAGGACCAGATCGAGGCGATCGAGCAGGCCTATACCATGCTCGAGGGTTATGCCTACGAGCTCGAGCACGACGACAGAGCGGACGAACAGGCCGACGACGGCGACACCGACGGCAAGGCTGCCGAGTAGCGCCGGGTGGCCCGGACCGTGACGCAGGGGATATCTCATGATGACGATGGAATGGTCGAAACTGCTCGATCTCGAACGGCTGTTTCTGACGTCGTCTCAGGAGAGGCCGCGCCGTCCCGCCTATGATCAGGATGCCGACCGCATCACCTTCTCGGCGCCCTTCCGGCGGCTTGCCAACAAGACCCAGGTTCACCCTCTCTACGACAACGACCATATCCACCATCGCCTGATCCATTCCGTGGAGACGGCAAGCGTCGGCCGTTCGCTCGGGCTCGAGGTCGGCTGGTGGCTTGAACAGGAAGGCAAGATCGAGAAGGGCGGACAGGCGACGGTCGCCGGTCTCGTCCATGCGGCCTGCCTTGCCCATGATATCGGCAACCCGCCCTTCGGCCATTCCGGCGAGGCGGCGATCGGCGCCTGGTTTGCGGAGAAGTTCGAGCGGGGCGAGGGGCTTTTTGCCGACCGCCTGGCCTGCTTTGCCGAGGAATTCGAGGCGTTCGAAGGCAATGCCCAGGGCTTCCGCATCATTGCCGGACTGGAAATGCACCGTCGCGGCGGCATGCGCCTGACGCACGGCACGCTCGGCGCCTTCCTCAAATATCCGGTCACGGCGCGGACCCGAAAATCCGTCGCCGCGCGCGACGGCGGCCTGAAGAAGTTCGGCGTGTTCGAAACCGAGCGGGAGGCTCTCGAAGCCGTGGCAACCCGGACGGGGCTCATCGCCGGCGACATATCGGCAAGCTGGTGGCGGCGGCACCCGCTGGTCTATCTGGTCGAGGCGGCGGACGATATCTGCTACAACATCCTCGATCTCGAGGACGCCTTCACCGCAGGCGACCTGTCCTATCGCGAGGCGGCCGGGATGCTGTCCGCCGTCGCCGGAACGACCCCGCGCGACGACCGCGGCGATACGCCGTCCGAGAAGATGGCCTTTCTGCGCGCCGTCGCCATTCACAAGGCGTTTGAAGATTGCAGCGCCGCTTTCAGCGCGAATTATGACGCGATCATGAGCGGGACTTTTTCCTCCGGCCTCGTCGAGGCATCGGCCCAGGCGGATCGATTTGCCGAGATCGGCCGGCTTGCCAGCGAACGCATCTTCACCTCGCCGCGCAAGACGGAGCTTGAGGTGATGGGCCGCAATCTCGTCCATCGCATTCTGGACGGCGTTCTGCCGGTGCTGGAGGCGCTTGCCGAGGCGGATTTCGACGCGGAGCGGATCGAAGGCTATCCCCGCCAGCTGCGGCGCGCGCTCGGCATCGACCTGCGCCGGGCGCGCGATCCTTATTCCGCGCTGCATACGCTTGCGGACTACGTATCGGGGATGACGGATCGTTATGCCGTCAAGATTGACCGGATCATTTCCGGTTGACGAGCCAAGTAGCGCGCTTCGGAAATACTCAATAGATCGGCATGTATTTTGGCAACTCTGCATTGCATATCATGCGTTATTCGGTCTTTGCTTGCAAAGCATCGCGATAAAACCTCAAGAAAAGCTCTGCACGTCATTCCGTCCATGCTGAAATTTCGGTAATCGTTGGATCTTGAGCGACGATGCCCGCAGGGAGAGGTTTATGGCTTGTGTCTTTCCGTTGAAATGTCTCCGGCATGGCTGATGGTTTTGGGCAGCACCAAGAAGGCTGGTTCGAACTCGCCCTGCGGGCGGGCCGCATGGTGGCCTGGGAGCAGGATCTCGTCACCGATCATGTCAGCCGGTCGGGCAGCGCGGTTGATCTCATCGGCATAGGATCTGGACCTCTTTCCGGCATTCTCGAGCGGATCCATCCGGATGATCGGCATTTGCGCGCGGGCCTCGGGCGCTCCGGAAGGCAGGAGGAAGAAGTCGTCTTCCGGTTCATGACCGCCGAGGGAGGGCTGATATGGCTTGCCACCCGGGCGCGCCGGGTTTCGCCCGAGCGGCTGATCGGCATCAGCTTCGATGTCACGGAGGCGAAGACTGCCCAGGATCGCATCCGCGAGATGGCCCTCCACGACGACCTCACAGGTCTTCCGAACCGGACCTGTTGCGCCGAGCATCTGGAACGCGCGATTGGCGGCGCCCATCCCGACGGCGTCGCCATCATGGCGCTCGACTTTGATTATTTCAAGGAAATCAACGACAGTTTCGGGCATGAGGCCGGCGATTTCTTCCTGAAGACCATCGCCGGACGGCTCACGGCCCTGACCGGGGAGGGCGTGATCGCAGCCCGGCTCAGCGGCGACGAATTCCTGGTGATCGCGCCGGGGCTCGACCGGCAGGAGGCCATGGCGTTTGCCCGCAAGATCGCCCGCCGGGTGGGGCAGCCGGTCGAATATCGGTCGCAAACGCTGTGGGCGGGCGTGAGCATCGGCCTCTCGCGCTACCCCGACGACGCGGAGACGGCCGAAGGCCTGGTGAAAGCCGCCGATATCGCGCTTTACCGCGCCAAGAACAGCGGCCGCAGCCGGACGGTCGCGTTCAAGCCGGAGATGGGGCATGTGGTCGAGGAGCGACAGCGCCTGCTCTCCGAACTCCGGGGGGCGCTGCGCTACGGCCAGGTGCAGCCGTTCTACCAGCCGAAGATCGATCTGCGCACCGGCAGGATCAGGGGTTTCGAGGCGCTGGCGCGCTGGTTTCACCCCGAGCGCGGCATCCTCACGCCGGTCTCATTCCAGGCCGCCTTCGAGGATCCGCATCTCAGCCTTCGGATCACCACCTACCTCTTTCGCCGGGTGCTGGTGGACCTGGTCAATCTCCGCCGGATCGGCCTGGATCCCGGGACCATTTCATTCAACCTGTCCAACGCCGCCTTCGGTCATCCCAAGATTGTCAGGCGCATCGTTGCGGCGCTCGAGACATTCAATATACCCGCCGAGAGCTTCGAGATCGAAGTCACGGAAAATGTCCTGCTGAACCGCAACGAAGTCGTCGCGCGCCGGAAGATCAATCATCTGCGCCGCAACGGAATCCGGATTTCGCTGGACGACTTTGGAACCGGCAACGCGTCGCTTTCGCATCTCCAGACCTTCAGGGTCGATACCATCAAGATCGACAAGAGCTTTGTCGATGACATCTGCGATGACGCGAAGGGCCGCGCGATCGTCAGCGGGATCGTGACGATCGCGGGCGCTCTCGGCCTGACCGTGGTCGCCGAAGGCGTTGAAACCATCGGGCAGAAGGAATGCCTTCAGGCCGTCGGCTGCGATCAGGCGCAGGGCTATCTGTTCAGCAGGCCGATGTCGTATGATCGGGTGGTTGATCTGCTCAGAAAGGAGATTGCCGACGAAGGTCGGTGACCGGCGCGGGCCCGCGCCCGAATTGCGGCCTACCTGTGCAGCGATGCGTCGTGAAAGTGTTCGGCGAAGAAATCGCCGAAGACGAAGGGCGCCGCGGTCCAGACGCTGGTCCACAAGAGCGCGCCGGCCATATTTGCCAGCAGGAACGGCCGCCAGCCCATTGCCATCATGCCGGCGACGATGCCGTTCAGCTGCCTGAGGATGACCACGAAGCGCGCGCCGACGACGACGGCCGTGCCGCGTCTGGCATAGAGCCCCTCGATCCACTCCCGCCTCTGGTCGTTGAGGCCGATGTAGCGGCCATAGCGTTCGATGACGGTCCGCCCGCCATAACGGCCGATCGCATAGCCCGTATTGTCGCCGAGCACGGCGCCGATGAACACCGCCAGGAACACGCCCTCGATCGGCAGCTGGCCGCCGGAGGCGAGCAGCGATGCGCCGATGACCGCGCTTTCGCCCGGCAGCGGCGCGCCGAGCGATTCCAGATAGACGATGACGAACAGCGCCGCGACGCCGTAATGGCGCAGATAGGGTTCGATCAGCGCGATCGATTCGTGGATGAGATGCATGTCCGCTCCTCGTGCCGCTGTGCTTCGGTCTGGTTCCGCCGGTTTTCGATGCCTGCGAAAGCAGACGGCAACATATTTTATCGTGTTAATAAAGGGCGGGCGAAGCGGGCGGTCAAGGAGGCCGCATCGAGCGATCGCGGCAAGGCCGCGGGACCGCGGCGACCGGAGACCTGTGGATAAGTGGTACGCCCTAGGGGAATCGAACCCCTCTTTCCAGAATGAGAATCTGGCGTCCTAACCGATAGACGAAGGGCGCATGCGTTGGCCGCAGGCAGCATATATTGGCGGTCGCCATCTCTGTATAACAGGGGTGGTTGCCGTCAGGCAGAAAATGAGTGGCACGCCCTAGGGGAATCGAACCCCTCTTTCCAGAAT
>NZ_CFHTCS010000352.1:0-4451 GCF_984369615.1 Martelella sp.
GGCCGCGATGCAGGCGAACGGGTTCGCGCCCGAAGAACCGGCGAGGCGCACGGTCGAGGTCGAAGCGTTCTGCTCGTGATCGGCATGCAGGATGAAGATGCGGTCAAGGGCGCGCGAGAGGATCGGGTTGACCTTGTATTCCTCGCACGGCGTGGCGAAGCACATGTGCAGGAAATTCGCCGCATAATCGAGGTCGTTGCGCGGGTAAACGAAGGGTTCGCCGACGTGGTACTTGTAGGCCATCGCCGCGATCGTCGGGATCTTTGCGATCATCCGGATGCTGGCGATCTCGCGCTTGTAGGGGTCCGAGATGTCGATCGAGTCGTGGTAGAATGCCGACATGGCACCGACGCAGCCGCAGATGATGGCCATCGGATGGGCATCGCGGCGGAAGCCGGTGAAGAGCCGCGTCAGCTGCTCATGGATCATCGTGTGGTGGGTGACGCGGAAGTCGAAATCCTTCTTCTGCGTTGCCGTCGGCAACTCGCCGAACAGCAGCAGATAGCACACTTCCAGGAAGTCCGCATTTTCGGCCAGCTGGTCGATCGGATAGCCGCGATGCAGCAGCACACCCTCGTCGCCGTCAATGTAGGTGATCGTGGACTTGCACGACGCGGTTGAGGTGAAGCCGGGGTCGTATGTGAACATGCCCGACTGTTTGTAGAGCGAGGCGATGTCGAGCACTTTTGGACCGAAGGTGCCTGCTTCGACGTTCAGTTCCAGTTCCTGTCCGTCCAAGATGAGTTTGCCAGTTTCCGTCATGCTATCCTCCAAATCTTCCAGCGCGACACGCGTGAGATACACGAGCAAAGGTATGAACTAGGTATAGGATCGATGCGCCGCTGCCAAGCCGCTGAACGGTTCATGTTGCGGTGCAATTGATGATTTATAATTGCGTTTAGCAAGTTTTTTCATGATCTGAAAAGGAAAATTTCCCGACCGTCTCCGCCTGCAACGTTGCATTTCATTACGACCGGATACACGATACCGGACGTTGCACGCGGGCGGGTGGAATGGAAGAGGGACGGGAGCAGTCTGAAGGCCTGGAACGCCGCCCCGGCAAAAGGGGCGGCGGCTGGAAGGGGCGCGCCCGGCGCCGTTTGAGGCGGCCTTTTCGCGCCTTGCCGCACAACCGGAGCGCTTATGCCGGCCCGCGACGACCGGTGGGGCGTTTTGTCGCGCTTGCTGGCGAGGAACTGGCCTTCGGCCGGGCCTTTCTGTTTGTCCCGCTGTTGATGGCATTCGGCGCGGCCTGGTGGTTTTCGAGGCCTGCATCGCCAGCGCTCTGGGGCCTATTGCTGTATTGGGCAATTGCCGTCCTTTCCTGGTTGATGCTGCGGCATGCGCGACCGGGGGGAAGGCTTGCGGCCGGCCTCGCCGCGGCATTCCTGACGGGCGCGGTGTTCGCACAGTTCGAGGTCCTCAGACTTTCGACGGTGATGCTGGATTCGCCTGTAACCACGCGCGTCACCGGCCTCGTCGAGGCGCGCGAGCCGACTGACAGCGGATGGCGCTATGTCGTGCGGGTCCTTGCAACGGAAGAGCCGGCGATCCGCCGTCCGCCGGAGCGGGTCACGCTTGTGGCCCGCGGCAAGTCGCCGCCGGTCGAGATCGGCGGCGCGATGACCGGCGTCGCGCGGCTTTCCCCGCCGTCCGGGCCGGCGCTGCCCGGTCTGGTCGATTTCGGGTTTCTCTCCTATTTCGACGGTATCGGCGCGGTCGGGTTCCTCTACGGCGCCCCGCAGGCGCTGCCGACGCCCGCGTTGCTCCCGCAACAGGGGGTCGCCCAATCCGCCGGAGATGCCGCCGGCCGCTGGATCGAGGGTCTGCGCGATTCGATCGCCTCAAGAATCCGCGCCGTGCTTCCGGGCGATACCGGCGCCTTCGCCAATGCGATCATCACCGGACAGCGGCGGGCGATGAGCGACGGGACGCTGAATGCCCTGCGCAATGCAGGCCTTGCCCATGTGATCGCCATTTCGGGCCTGCACATGGCGCTTGCCGCCGGCATCTTCTTTTCCGCGCTGCGGCTGATCCTGTCCTTTTCGCCGAGAGCCGCCGAGGCGGTCGCCACGAAGAAACTCGCCGCGCTTACGGCGATTTTCGCCGCGGCCTTCTATCTCGCGATTTCCGGGATGCAGGTCTCGGCGCGGCGCGCCTTCATCATGCTCGCCATCATGCTGGCCGCGGCGGTGGCCGACCGACCGGCGATCAGCCTGCGCAATGTCGCGCTTGCCGCTCTTGCGATACTGGCCGTGTCACCGTCGGAAGCCATCGGACCCGGCATGCAGATGTCCTTTGCCGCGACGCTGGCGCTCATTGCCGGCTACAGTTTCTGGCAGAGGCGGCATGCCGGGGAGGGCGGCTTCAAGCCGCATGCCCTGGCGCGGATTATCCTGCTGGCCGCATCCGGCATCGTGATGACCGCGCTGATCGGAGGGCTTTCGACCGCTCCGATCGCCATGGCCCATTTCCAGCGCGTGGCCGGCTACGGCCTCCTCGGCAATCTGCTGGCCATGCCGATCGTCACCTTCCTCGTCATGCCGGCGGGGCTTCTCGCCATGCTGGCCATGCCTCTCGGCCTTCATGCGCCGTTTCTCCTGGCCATGGGACTCGGCCTGGATTGGGTGATCGCGATCGCGAAATGGGTCGACGGTCTCGGCGGCGCCTTCGAGACGGGCGCGATGCCGCCCGGCTTTCTGCTGCTGTTTCTTGCCGGATTCATGCCGCTGGTGCTGCTGCGCACGCGCCTCCGCTTGACGGGACTGGCGCCGATGACGCTCGCCCTCAGCCTTCTCATCATTCCGCGCGAGGATGGCGCGCCGGTTCTGCTGGTGTCGGAGGACGGCGCGCTGCTGGCGCTTCTGGCGGGCAACGCAGCTGCCCTCAGCAAAAACCGCCCGCCCGCCTTCATTTATGAGCAGTGGCAGAGCGCCTACGCGATAAAGGCGGCAGAGCCGCCCGTCGAAGGCGAACGGATCGCGGTCCTGCTCGACGGGGTCGATCGTTTCGAGCGCCTTGACGGGGAACAGATGCGCGCGGCGAACGCCGCTTTTGAAGCCGATAGCGCGTCCGCGGCCGCGCGCCCGGGTCGCTTCATCTGCGAGAAAGACGCATGGTGCGTGGCTGCGCTTTCAGGCGCGCCGGCGCAGGCCCGGCCACTCCGCGTCGCCCAGGTTTTCCGGCCCGCGCTCACCGGCGCGGCCTGCGACCGCGCCGATATCGTCATTAGCGTCTATCGGCCGGGGTTCGAGGCCTGCCGTTCCGGAAGCTTCCTGGTGACGCCGGCGATGCGCCGCCAGACCGGCGCCCTGCGGTTCATGATCAAACCGCCGGATGACGGCGCAGCGCCGGATAAGGCAAAGCCATCCAGCCCCGCCGAAACGCTGGACATGGACGCACATGCGCGCGTCGGGCTATTCGGTGATTTTGACTATGTTATCGGCGATGACGCGCCAGGGACCGTCTGGGAGGACAGCCACTCGCGGTTGACGGGCAATGCAGGCGCCGCCCTAACCGATAGCCCGCGCGCCGGCCCGAAACCGGACCTCGCGCAACGGGCAGAGGCCGACGAAGCCGCGCGGCCGACCAGCGCATTGGGCAGTCAGATGGAATCATCTGGCATCCGCGAAAATGCATCGCAACAAATGGATAGAGCGGTTCCGCGCGCCCGTGAAAGACAGTATCGCGCTAGCTCAAACGGCGAAGCTGCGACCGTTCCTGCACCGGTCGCCAGTGATCTTGAAATCTCTGCCCAAAACCGGCCCGCAGGTGCGCGCGGCGAAGCCCTCGCGCCCGCCCCCTGCAACGAGATACATGTCGCGATCACCCCCGCAATCGCATCGGTCACGCGGCCCTGGAGCCGGCATCGCCTCTATGACTGGCGCTCGGGGACATATGCGGCGCCGATCACGCTGCCCGAGCGGCTCGCCTTCTTCAGTGGTAGCGGCGGATCAGGCCGACAAGCTTGCCCTGAACCTTGACCTGGTCTGCGGCGAAAATCCGTGTCTCATAGGCCGGGTTGGCCGCTTCCAGCGCGATCGAAGCGCCCTTGCGGCGAAACCGTTTCAGCGTCGCCTCCTCGTCATTGACGAGCGCCACGACGATATCGCCGGGGGATGCAGTGTTGATGTTGCGGATGATCACCGTGTCGCCATCGAAAATACCGGCATCGATCATCGAATCGCCCTGAACCTCGAGCGCGTAATGCTCGCCGGTACCCAGCATCTCGGACGGGACGGCAATGGCGTGGGTGTTTTCCTGGATGGCCGAAATCGGAACGCCGGCCGCAATCCGCCCCATGACGGGAATATCGGACGATCCGCTTTCGGAAGCGCCGGCGGCCGGCTTCGGCGGCGGCGTCTTGCCGAGACTGCCCTCGATCACGCTCGGCGAGAAACCGCGGCGCGGCGGCTGCGCGGCCATGCTGTCCGGCATGCGCAGGATTTCAA
>NZ_CFHTCS010000353.1:0-4426 GCF_984369615.1 Martelella sp.
CACGAAGTGAATCACGAAACGGCGGAAATCGGTAGGTAATTCGAGGCGTCCATCTATATCGAGCATGCCGGAAAGCGCCACGAGATCGACGTCGCTGCGGGCCAGAGCGTCATGGAAGGCGCGCGGGACAATGGCGTGGAGGGCATCGTCGCCGAATGCGGCGGTTGCTGCTCCTGTTCCACCTGTCACGTCTATGTTGCCGGTGACTGGTTTGACCGGCTGCCGCCGGTTGAGCCGATGGAAGAGGACATGCTCGATTTCGCGCCAGGCATGGAGCCGGGCCGGTCGCGATTGTCCTGTCAGTTGAGGGTCACCGAAGACCTCGACGGGCTGACGGTCGAGGTCCCCGCCGAACAGGCATGAGCCTCACTCAGAGCCAGGAAGCGAAGCCGCTTTATCGCGCAGAAGCTTGAGGAACAGCGCCTGGGCGGCGGTCGGCAGGAAACCGGCGCGCAGCGTCAGCCCGATCGGGCGGGCGCTTGCCGGAAGTTCGAAGGGCAGGGCGACCATCAGCCCGTGGCCGATTTCCGCCTCCGCCTGGCGCTTTGAGACGCAGCCGAGATGATCGCTTTTCTCCAGAAGCTCGCGCATCAGGATCACCGAGCGCGTTTCCACCAGCCGCGACGGCACGGCAAGCCCGGCGGCTTCGAACATGCGGTCGAAATGGCTTCGGATCGGCGTGCCCTCAGGGGCAACGACGAAGGGATACCGGGCAAGCGCCTCGAAGGTTGGCTGCAACAGCGTGCCGTCCTTCCTCTTGCGCAGAAGCGGGTGCCGGGGCCCCGCGACCAGCACCACGCTGTCAGTGAACAGCTCTTCCTGGACGATATCGCCGATGGGCGCGGGATCGCGCAGCGCGCCGATGAGAAAGTCGGTCTCTCCGCGCCTGAGCCCGGCAAGCAGGTCGTCGTAATCGCCTTCCAGCACATCGACAGGGATGGCGCGGCCAAGCGCGCGAAAGGCGACGATCGCGTCCGGCAGCACGCAGGCGCGCGACAGCGGCATCGCGCCGACGACGATCCGGCCGGTCTCCCGTTTCATCGCCTCCGCCAGGTCGGCGTCCGCCTGGGCGAGTTCGGCAAAGGCGAGCCGTGCGGCCTGGGCAAGCGTTGATGCCGCGCGCGTGGCGACGATGCCGAAGGCGGTGCGTTCGAACAGCGGACGTTCAGCCTCGCTCTCAATCTGGCTGACGGCGCGGTGCACCGTCGGCTGCGCCAGGCCGAGCCGTTTGGCGGCCAGCGTGAAGTTCTGGGTTTCGGCGACGGCGATCAGCGCGTTCAGCTGCGCGCGCGTGACCGTCACCTTCAGGCGCGGCGCGACATCCGAAAGCGCCGGGTCGAGATAGGCGAGGGCGCGTCTCACGCGGCAGGCCAGCGTCTCGCCGGCCTCGGTGACGTAGAGCCCCTGGGGCGTGCGCGAAAAGAGCGTCGCCCCGGCAAGGCTTGCGATCTTGCCCAGCGCCTGGGTCACGGCCGGTTGCGAGACGAAGCACAATTCTGCCGCCCGGGTGACCGAATGCGTCTCGGCGACGGCCAGGAAGACCCTGAGATGGCGAAGATTATAGGGCAAGGGCGCCTCCGCGACGTGTTCGGCGGATTTATAGCACGCGGAACGCCGGAAGCGATGGCAAAGGCCGGATCGTGCGAGGGGCTCAGTCTTCGGCGCGGGCCTCTGCCGACAGGATCAGCCCGACGCGTTCCGCGAGGTCATCGTCTTTCGCTGTCTGAAGGCCGAGCGCTCCGATTTCCGCCTGCCAGGCAACCGTTGCCGCGCTCATGCGCGCCTCAAGCCCGAGATCGCTTATGGTCGCCGCGACCTCGCGCATTTCCGCCGCGCGCCGCGTGCCGTGCACCATCATCCGCTCGAGACAATAGGCGGCCTTTTTCGGCCAGTCGATCTGCGGGTCGGAGGCGGAAAGGGAGGCGATCACCTCAGCGCTGACGCCCGCCTTTTCAGCGGCGAGAAAGCACTCCGCCATCAGCGCCTCGGTGCCCTTGATCATCACCGAGCGGATCATCTTCACCGAGGAGGCGTCGCCGATGTGCGGGCCCGTCACGCTCGCCTTCATGCCAAGGCCTGCCATCGCCTCCGCGCCTTGCGTTGCATGCGGACCCGAGACGAGGCAGGGCGTTTCGTGGCGTTTCGGGTGGATCGGGCTCATGATCGCGACATCGACGTAGCGCGCGCCGGCGGCTTCGATCAATGCCGCGTTGCGGCGCTTGGTCTCCGGAGAACAGGAATTGCCGTCGAGATAGAGCGTGCCGGGCCTGATATACGCCGCCGCCGCCTCGGCGGCGGCAAACCCGTTGTCGGCGGTGACCAGGCTGAAGACGATATCGCTTCGCCGAAGCAGAGCCGCGGATGACGGAGCGCAGAAGACGCCGCGCTTGGCGCAGGCCTTGGCGATTGCTTCTGCCGCGTCGTTGTGCAGTGTCTTGATGTCGAAGGCGGCAAGGGTCGTCGCAATGCCTGCCGCAGCCCAGCCGTCCGCAATCGCGCGCGCGGCTTCGCCGAAACCGATAAATCCGATGGCTGTCATGGCTCTTTCTCCGCTGGTGTCCGCCCTTTCGGCAAACCGGAACCGACATGTTAGAACCACGCGGCGGGGCCAAGACCATTCAGAAGGCCGACATGGGTATAAGTAATAGCTATAGAACAATAGCATGCTCAAGCCATTCGCATGCTCATAGCACAATGCTATAGCAAATTCTTATGGCCGCGCCGCAATCCGAAATTGTCATCGCAGGCGCCCCGGCGTCAGATGCGGAACAATGGAATAACGGAGGAAACCATGCCGGACACCAACAAGACCGCGCTCGTGATCAGCGCCCATGCCGCCGATTTCGTCTGGCGCTGCGGCGGGGCGATCGCGCTGCACGCGGCCAAGGGCTATGACGTGACGGTGCTGTGCCTTTCCTTCGGCGAGCGCGGCGAAAGCGCGAAACTGTGGAAGCAGGAGGGGATGACCCTCGACAGGGTCAAGAGCGAACGCCGGAAGGAGGCCGAACAGGCGGCGGAAGCGCTCGGCGTCCACGATCTCGTCTGCCTCGACCTCGGCGACTATCCGCTGGAGCTTTCCCGCGAGGACAAGAACAGGGTGGTCGAGGTCATCCGCAGGGTGCAGCCCGCCTTCATGCTGTCGCACTCGCAATATGACCCCTACAACACCGACCATATGTACGCCACGAGAGTTGCGCTCGAATGCCGGATGATTGCCCAGGCCTGGGGTCACAATCCCGGCGAGAAGGTGCTTGGCGCGCCGCAGCTTTATCTGTTCGAGCCGCATCAGACCGAGCAGATGGGCTGGAAGCCGGACACCTTTCTCGACATCACGCCGGTGTGGGAGAAAAAGCGCGCGGCGATCGAGGCCATGGCCGGGCAGGAGCACCTCTGGGAATATTACACCCGCGTCGCCATCAACCGGGCCAATCATTTCAAGCGCAATTCCGGCGGCCAGGCCTCGGGGCGCGACTGTAAATATGCGGAAGGTTTCCAGTCGATCTTTCCGCGCACGGTTGACGAACTCTGAGGCGGCTGGAACGTTCAAGGGGAGGAACAGGAATGACCACGGAGCCGACCAATCCGAGCTTTGACATCGCCCATCTCGGCCATGTGGAAGTGCTGACCAACAGGTTCGAGGAAAGCCTCGACTTTTTCACCCGGATCTACGGATTGAAACTGTCCGGGCAGGACGAGCATTCCGCCTATCTGAGGGCCTGGGATGATTATGAATATGCGACGTTGAAGCTGACGAAGTCCGACACCACGGGCGTTGCCCATATCGGCTATCGCGCCGCTTCCCCGGAAGCGCTGGAACGACGCGTCGCGGCGATCGAGGCTTCCGGTTTCAAGGTGATCGGCTGGAAGGACGGGGACCTGAGCCACGGCCGGGCCTTTCGTTTCGAGGACCCCTTCGGCCATGTCTTCGAGATCTATTACGACACCAATTGGTACGAGCCGCAGGAGGACGCGGAAAAAGCGGCGCTGAAGAACACGGCATCCGCTTTTACCGGCATGCCGCCGCGCCGCATCGACCATGTCAACCTGCTTGCGGAAGACGTCACCGAATTCCGCCGCTTCATGGTCACCTGCCTCGGCGCGCGGGTGACGGAATACATCCTTCTCGACAATGGCCGGCTCGGCGGCTGCTGGTTCACCATCAACAACAAGAGCTATGACCTTGCCTGCACCGAAGAGCATGGCGGCGGCAAGGGGCGGCTGCATCACGTGACCTATGCGACCGACCAGCGCGAGGACATTCTGCGCGCCGCCGACATCTTCGCCACCATTTCCGTTTTCCAGGCGCCTGGACCCCGCCGGCGAGGGGGCTTCCCTAGGGAGGATCGATTTGCCAAATCATTGCTGGAAAGTGATTTGATTTGATTTGATTTTCATTCTGATCTGATCTGATCTGAGTTGATTTGAT
>NZ_CFHTCS010000354.1:0-4411 GCF_984369615.1 Martelella sp.
GGGCAGGTTTTCCACGCCGCGCGCCTCAAGCCGGATCCGCTCGATGCCGAAGCCGGCGTCGATCTCGCCGACCGGACGCTCGAACAGCCGGAGAATGCGCGGCGCATCGCGCATCGGGCGGGCGAGGCGGAGGGTGACATTCTGTCGGGTCTGGTCGACGCGCTCCACCGAGAGCATAATGGCCCGCGCGCCTGCTTCCCGGTTCTTCAGCCGCAGGCAGAGCGTGTCCAACAGGCGGGAAAGGGCGGCCATCACGTCATCGACAAGGCCGATCGGTTCGGGAAAACTCATCCGCACACCGTAATGCGGCGGCTCGGAAAGCGGCGAGACGGCCTCGCCGCGTGTCCCGAGCGCCTGTTCGAGCCGCTCGATCAGCGCCATGTCGAAGCGGCGGGCGAGCGTGGCGCGGGGCAGGGCCGTCATGTCGGCAATGGTGTTGAGGCCGAGGCGTTTCAGGGCGGTTGCGGTCTTGTCGTCGATGCGGAGCGCCGAGACCGAAAGCGAGCCGAGTGCTGCGCTGGTCTTGCCCGGGGGCGCAATGCCGGGGGCGAAATGGGCCAGCGCCCAGGCCGCCCCCCGCGTATCGGCGATGCCGATCTTCGCGGAAAGCCGGGCGCGGGAAAGCCGCTCCTTCATGTCCTCCAACATCGCCGCCTCGCCGCCGAAAAGGTGGGATGCGCCGGTGATGTCGAGCACCAGCCCGTCCTCGCCGTCGAGCCCGGCATGGGGCGTGTAGCGCGTCGCCCAGCGGGCGAGCATGGTGAGAAAGCGTCGGTCGGCATCGATATCGGCGGGGCGGGTGACGAGGTCCGGCACATAGGCGCGGGCATCGGCAAGCCCCATGCCGCGCTCCAGCCCCTGGCCCTCGGCCTCCCGATTGAGGTCGTAAAGCCGGTCGTGATTGCCCTCGTTCAGCGTGACGGCGAACGGTCCATCAACCGGGCGGGTCCTGAGAACCCGCTCGCTCGGCAGTCTCTGAAACCATATGGATACGACGCGCCGTTTCATCCCACCGCACTGTCCAGTTGCTATTTGTTCCTGTTTTGTTCTTTATAATCGACCAGCTTTGCAGAGTCGAGTCGGAAGCCGAAAACAGCGGTCTGCAGAGCCAGCGCGTAGTCGCCGCTTGGTTGCCCACGCCTTCGGGATGCAGCGAAAGGCCAATGCTGCGGCCGCTTTCGGCGGCAAGCTGCAGCCGACGTCCCGGGGTGAGCTCAATCGGCTTGTCCACCTCCATAACGACGAGGCCGACGGCGCCCGAACGCAGGCCCTCTTCGGCGGCGGCAAGCGTTTCCGTCTGGTCGGCGGTGCGCGCCAGGATGATATCGCTCGGGTCGAAAAACGCCGAAAGCGCCACCGGATTGATCTCCTCGGCAAACCATGCCGGCTTGATCCACAGCACCGCGCTGCCGGTCATGCCGGCAAGGGCTGCCGCAAAGAAAGGGGCGCCAGGACCGGAAGCATCATGCACCCGGCCGCGCTGAAGCGGAAATAAGGTCGAAAACGCATCCTGCATGGGACGATGATATAGCGGATCGGATGAGAATGAAAAGGGAACAAAAGTGTGAGAGCGGAAGATGCAGAAATATGGTTCGAGCAGCGGAAAGATGCCTCCGCGAGCATGACGCCGGTCGTTTTCGGACCTCATAATGACATCGTGCTCGCCTCCCTCAACCGACGCTGCTAAAATCGGGCCATGTTGGATTTCGATACATGCGAAGCGGCGCGGCAGGCGCGTGACCCGGCGTATGACGGCAGGTTCTTTACCGCTGTTCGCACGACGATGATCTATTGCCGTCCGGTCTGCCCGGTAAAACAGCCTTTGGCGAAGAATGTCAGCTATTACCCGACGGCGGCCGCCTGCGAGCGGGCCGGATACCGGCCGTGCCTGCGCTGCCGTCCGGAAAGCGCGCCGTTCTCGCCGGCCTGGAACGGCACGCGCACAACCGTCGAGCGGGCGTTGAAGCTGATTGCCGAGGGCGCGCTGGACGCTGGCACGGTGGAGCAACTTGCCGCACGCCTCGGCGTTGGCGCGCGGCATCTGTCGCGGCTCTTTGCCGTCCATGTTGGCGCGTCGCCATTGCAGACCGCCCAGACGCTGAGGATCGGTCGGGCAAAGCGATTGCTGGACGAGACTTCGCTGCCGGTCGCGGACGTGGCGGCGCGTGCCGGCTTCGGCAGCGTCCGGCGCTTCAACGCCGCGTTCTCGAGGCTTTATGGACGGCCGCCCTCGGCGATCCGGAGACCGGCGCGATGAGCGGGTTGTTCTATACCTATATCGACAGCCCGGTGGGCGCGCTGCTGGTGGCGGGCGATGGCAACCGGCTGCACTTCATCTCGTTTCCGACCGGTCACAAGGCCTTCGGGCCGCGATCCGACTGGCGGCGCGATGATGCGCCGTTTGCCGAGGCGCGGCGTCAGCTCGATGCCTATTTCGCCGGCGAGCTGAAACAGTTCGATCTCGCCTATCATCTTTCGGGAAGCGGGTTTCAGAACCGCGTCTGGGAATATCTGGCGACGATCCCTTATGGCGAGACCACGACCTACGGCACGATCGCCGGAGCGCTCGGCGATGCCAATGCGAGCCGGGCGGTGGGCACCGCCAATGGCAACAATCCGCTGCCGATCCTGCTGCCCTGCCACCGCGTGATCGGCGCCAATGGCGCGCTGACCGGCTTTGGCGGCGGCCTGCCGACCAAGAAATTTCTGCTCAGACTTGAAAATGCCTGGGAGGAGCCGCCGCAGGCGGATCTGTTTGCAGGTTGAAGCTGAACGATCTAGGCTTTTTCCTTCAGCCACGCTGTGGGGCTTTTCCCGGTGACACGGGCAAATTCGCGATTGAAATTCGATTTGGTGTTGAAGCCGCTTGCGAGCATGGCCGCTGTCGCGGTGTCGCCGGCCTTCAGGCGGTCGCATGCATGCAGGATGCGATAGCGATTGATGTAGCGTGAGACATTGTCGCCGGTGGTGCGATTGACTGCGGCCGAAAGGGTCTTGGCGGGTATTCTGAGCCGGCGCGCAAGCCGCGAGAGCGTTAGCGCCGGGTCGAGATAAAGTGTCTCTGAAGCGAGCAGCGCATCCAGACGTGCCATGATTTCCGTATCCGCCTCTGTGGCTTCGGGCGGTTCGGCACGCGGCGTTTCCTTGTGACCGCCTTCTCCGAAGGCATTCGGCGAAAGGCTGAGAAGGCCCGCAGCCAAAAGTGCCATCGAGGTGAAGATGCTGACGATCATTGGCTTGAGCGCTGGCGTACCGGCAAGAATGACAGTGGCGATCAGTGTGTCGCTGACGGCCGAGAGCACGAGACTTGCGGCAATCCCCGCCCACAGCCATTGCGGCTGGCGACCGGCTTCCAGCCGTGCAAGCGGCAGGGCGTCTCCGCCTGCCTTAAGCGCCAGCAGGATCCGTGCGCCATAGGCAAGAAACACCATCGGAATGATCGCATCCACCGTTACCGGCGCGAACAGCACGCTAAACAGGGTGAAGGCGGGGGCGGCCAGATGGATGAAATCACGCCCCGGACGGATCGGTTCGATGAAGGAGGAACGGAATGAGAGCCAGGCGCAGACGGGCACGACGCTGGCTGTCACCGGCTGTACCGGCTGAAGAAAGGCTACGCCGTAATATTGCACCAGCGCGACGACGAGCCCCTGAAGCGCGCATGCCGAAAGAAAAACGGCGATCGCGAGCGGCCGCCTTTCGCCCGCAAGCATACGCAAGACCATAAAGCCCAGCACCAGTGCGGTGACCATCGGAACCGGTAGAACGAGCATGGCATCATCCCTCATCTATCGGCCCCGAATAGTGCAAAAACCGGTTTCCGGCGACCTCAAACCGGAAAGAGGACGCTGTTTGCGCCGGAAAACGAAAGAAGAAACCGTCTCAAACACATCGAAAGGTTTCTCCGATGAAGCGTCTTCTTCTCTCTTTTCTGTCTGTCCTGACATTCGCTGTTCCCGCGCTTGCTGCCGAGCCCCTGCTGCCGGGCTATGAGCGCATGGCCGTTGAAAGCGCTGAGCGCCCCGTTCTGCTGGCAGCAACGCTCTGGTACCCTGCAAAGACGAGGAGCTATCGCGGCATTGTCGGCGGCAACGCCGTCTTCGAGGGCACATCCGGCCTGATGGGCGCGCGCATTGCCGATGGCAAATTTCCGCTGTTTCTGTTTTCTCATGGTTCAGGCGGCAATATGGACAACAGCGCCTGGCTGATGGCGGCGCTCGCCGAACGCGGCGCCATGGTGCTGGCGGTCAATCATCCGGGCAGTACGACGGGCGATTCGTCTCCGCGTGCCTCCGCCTTTCTGGACACACGGGCCGGCGATCTTTCCGCCGCCCTCGATATGCTTCTGGCTGATCCGGTCCTGGGGTCGCATGTCGACCAATCGGCAATCACGGCGGTGGGGTTTTCGCTG